>CALAUZ010000270.1 GCA_937892105.1 uncultured Fretibacterium sp.
TCTCTCCACATATCCGCATATACTCTAGCAATGCCTCTCGGTATCTCATCATATTCACTGGATAGGTATATAGCATCTTCTCAGCAGCTCTATAATGCATTGACCTTCACCCTCACCTCATTACCCTTTTTATTCTAGTAATTCAGTTTCCCCTTTCCCGCTTATTCTTTTCTCACCTGATAATATCTTCATTCCGCAAATCTCATAGCCTATCTTTAGCCCTTCATGCCACCATTCCATAACGTCATAGCGTGATACATATTCGTCGCAACACCAGCAATCTAAGTACACTAATACATCTGGGTTTTCTTCCGTCACATTCTTCTTCACTCGCCTACATGCTTCATAGTGCACACAATCTTCTCTATATGCCTGCATTTTCTTCCTCACACTTCTTCTCCTCGTTCCCGTAATATCTCCCGAAGTATTTCCTTTATACGCTCCTTCCCGAATAACTTATTATCTCCGCACTCTAAGATTAACCCTATGCATGTCTCTCTCGTCCCACGCCTTATATGCCGCATAAAATCTTCCAGAGATATATTATATTTCGCCATTATCCATAGCATTTTTTCTCCTTCAGTCTTATAGGGTAAATCCTTCACTATGTCTACACCATAGGCATTACGGTAATAACTTGCTAGCACTTTCAGATAAAACTCTCCATACCCTAATGACATGCTCCTATTACCATGCTCCCAGCAATGCACTGTAGACGCAGATACTCCTAACACTCGCGCTATACGTTTTAGCGTCAATCTTCCCCTATAGAGTTTGTCATATCTCCGAAGGGCTGCTAAATACTTCACCTTATCCATAGGGACAGCTTCTTCTTTGGGACGAGGCATTACAACCCTCTCCAGTCTATTAACGTACTAGCTGCAGTCCCCATGATCTTACTTCGGAGATACTCATTGCTATAGCGCTCTAGCCCTCCCGCAAAAACTATCACCTTACACTTCACTGTATTGACATGTAATTCTTTCGCTAGGGCATTCCACGTTACTTTATATTTCGCCATTAGCCAGACTAATTTTTCTCCTTCAGTACGATAAGGCTCGCGCTTTAATGGGTCTATGTCATATTTCTGCGTGTAATAATCTACTAGCACTTTCAGATACTTCCTTGCATGTTCTAGGGGCATCCTTGAAGGCCCACTCTCCCAGCTCTTAAGCATGTCTATACTCACACCTAATTTCTCCGCCATTGCTTCCCGTGATAGCTCATTGTCTAATAGCTTTGCATACAGCCTTAACGTCATTAATTGTTCCGCAGTCTCTCGGGATACTTTCTTTGTCGCAACTCGCTCATTAGCCATTTTTCTTCACCGCCTTATTCGCAACATACAGCCTTAATCCTTCACCTATAACTTCTTCAACGCTTCCGCCTTTAAAGATATCTGCAAACTCATTCCCCATTCGTAACAAGTTCGCTAATTCTCCGCTTATCAGGATAAAATCCTCATTCTCGAACTTGGCCCGCACTCCGGAATTATCTCCCTGAAAGTTTATCGTTATCTGCTTAGGCCCGTCACTAACCTTACGGCCCATAATATAAGGCACATAATTCTTAAACTCTGCAAACTGCGCATACACTTCAACACTCAGATATTCCGGTGACCTAAACAATCGCTCTAGTCCGTACCAGGTTATCCCGTATTTATCTCGCCACTGCCTTTTATTGCCGGGAAATTCCTCAATCGACTGCTGTACTTCAGCCTGCAGCTTAGGGATATTCGCCATCGCTACTTCATCATCATTGATTAACTTACATTGTAATGTTCGTTCACTTGCCATCTTTTTCCTCCTTGTTATTCCAGTCAAAAACTTCCTCGAGCATTTCTACATTTATCCCCTTAAATTCTTCAGGGTGTTGTGCCAAATAATCGTGAAATATCTCCCATTCCTGTGCATCAAATTCTTCAGGGTGTTGCAACAAGTATTTGTGAAGTCTCACCAATTCCTCATAACGGAAGCAGGCTAGTTCACGTGGCTTATACTTGTACACTCTCAGCAAGTCCTTCCCAGACATTTGCCTAATATCGTACTTGGCCGAGACCTTCCGGAATTGTTCTGCCTCACTCTCATTCTGGAGAGATGGTGTGTCCTTAAAGTAGTTCACTAAGGCTATCCACACTACGGACTTCATTCTCATTGCTTGTTCTTCATCCTGAATGCTGCACTGATAGATTGCTGACATTCTGGCCAAGACCTCACGGCTACGATCGCCTTCGAGATACTTTTCCGCTATCTGTTCTCTCAGGTCATTCATCATGTCCTGATAATTTCTGCGATAGTGTTCCAGCTCTAATGGTGAAAACACTTGCGAGTGACGCTCTACGTATTCGTTCAGTTCACTCCATTCCTCAAACGTGAAGTTCTTAAGCTCGGTTGTAGTCGCTATACGATACTTGCTCAGAAGTTCCTTCACTGTTTGCTTTGTGGGAGGAACGTCCGCAGATATATTCCCGGTGGGCTGTATTACCTTAATCTGCGGACTATCTATGGCACTGAAGGAGTTGCCCCCTTCCGCGCTCGCTTGTGATGAAAAATCCTCCACAGGTATACCATTATTCACAATGTCTAATATTAACGAGGGGGTATTACCAGTAACCACACTTAAGGAAGGTAAATTATTCTTTCCCTGTGGAGGCTCTATCGTACTGAGAGCTTGCACTCTCTCCGTACCCGTATTTATGTCTAATGCACTTCCGGTTTCAGTGTCTTCATCATTAGAGACCCCTGCAGTAAGCTCTGGAACTCGGCCTCCGTGAATGCCCTTATCTGCAAGGGATGATTGACCTGAAGCGGTAGTGCCTCCGATCTCTATATCTTCATGTATTCCTGATATTCCTGCCGTGCTAGTAGCATTAACAGGAAGCTCCGAAATATTAGCCTTTGCCGTCTCTCTCGCCTGCGTAGACGAGTTAGCATTCGCTGCATTATTACCATCTGGTGACGTTCCGAGCGCAATAACTTGGCCTTTTTCCGTCTTTTGGCTAATGTCCGCTGTCTCCGACAATACTTCGCATACTTTCTCAAACTCGGTCTGTTCCGGGTCGTCGAACTCAAAAATCCGATATCTACCATCTGTCGCCCTCCTTATTTTTATCCCGCCAATAGATGAATGTTGCCTCAGAGTTTGCTCTATATCCTTCATGAACTCTAAGCGATTGAGCTGCGTAAATCCTCCCTGCTTGCACCATTCTTTATAGAGCGCATAAACTTCTTTCTCGCTCATTGACCGCCCATATTGGCCTAATAATTCTTCGTTCACAAATGACACTGTCGGGTTCATCTGCTCCATGAACTTGGAATAGGTCTCAAAGCTATCAAGCGCATCAGTAAACTCTCCGCTCTCCCTTAACGCTAAATATCCTTCGTATGCCCAATTAAATATCCCCGGCAATTCCGTGATTAATTCGCTGTAAAGATTTTTGTTATCCTTATCGCCAATGAAGGTCTGATCAAAATGCACAAAGACTAATCGACGTAACAATCCATAAGAGACATCTGTTGTCCCAGAGAATCTATTCATTGCTACTATCATCTTTGACCTTGTCCGGAACTTCACTGCGTCTACACCTTTATGCGCTGCCATTATGGGATCACCGGAGACTACTGCTTTGAGTACATCTTCATTGCCAGAAAAAGCGTTCTTAGTCTCATAGCAGAAATTTACCCAGCTGTTTTGAAGTGCTATCGGGTCAAACGCCTCACTCAGTTTTGAAGGCTGCACACTTGAAGTATTCTCCGGCCCATAAAGCTGTTCAAGCACATTCATGAATACTGACTTCCCGTTGCGACCGTCCCCTATTAAGTAAAACATTTTCTGCAACCTATTATCTGGGAACATGATATAGCCCGCTAATTGCTGTAGCAGCCTCATCTTCCCCACATCCCTATTACATACATCACGAATAAACTTCTCCCACTTAGGAGCCGTAGCTTTTGGGTTGTAGTTATAGGGCAACTGCGTCGTTGTCATATCTGCTGGATTATGTGCTTGAAATCTTTTTGCGGGGTCTAGCTCATCAAGGTATAACGTTCCATTCAGGAAGCTAATCACGGCCTTCTTGTTAAATGCTATTTCTCCTGAATGCATTATCTTGAGGTATTCCGTAACCTTCTTCATTCTTCCTGCGCTTGCCTTTGAAGCCAATGCCTCACCGCAATATTTATTGACTATCCAATCACTGACCTCTGACCACACTCCTTTCTGGTACTCATAAAACTTGCCTGCAACGTCAAACAATAGATTATGCTTAGCCTCTACCAGTTTTGCCACATCTGGTTCAGGAATAGGCTTTTGTGCTTGTGCATAGAGCATATTAATCAGCTTTTTGCTATAGCGCATAACTGCGAAGCCCTTAAGAGCCTCACTTTTATCTTCTAAGAGCATGCAGCCTTCTTTCAGCATAAACAGGTCTACTGCGCTGCACCATGAGCTTGCTTGACGGAACACTTCGGCTAACTCATTTTCATTCTTAGCTGCGTCTGCCAATTCCAGAATGCCTAACCTTGCTGACTTCACTAAATCTTCAAGGCTTCCTCCTGCGCAATAGTAATCGCTAACGTCTTTCACCCCTATGTTATGTCCTTCAGGTGTAGTAACAGTTTGGGGGACATGTGCGCACATAAATGGGATATGAGCGTCGGCCAATATTCTTGACATTGTGAGCAAGAAATTATGACCTGCATTATCGTTATCGAAGCACAGGAGAACTTTGTCATACATTCTGGCCAAGTCCAATAAATGGGGGAGATAGCTTTTAGAGAAATGGCCTCCTCCTGGGGATTGAACTTGCCAGCCATCTTGTGCGAAAGAGAGAGCATCAACGAGACCTTCAAGAATGCAGAGATATTTATCGCGAGGGTTAGGTGTAGTGTCTGAATACTCTCTGCCGTCCGAGCCGAGATAATTTTGCTTAGTAGTAGTACCTGGCCGTAAGGTTTGCCCTCCCCAAGCTATATTTTCATGAACGAAGTTATCAGATAAAGAAGCCTTCTTATACTTAGGGGCATAATCTGGGTCATTCTTAGGCAAATCGTAACGAGGTGGAAGGCCTTCTCTAGTGAAGGGAGAATCGTCTCTACCACAGAAATAAGTGAACTGATTATTCTTAGTGTAAGGAAAGATAACTCTATGCCTTTTAGGGGAATAGCCTAGAGAGAAGGCCTTAATTGTCTCGTCAGTGATATGCCTAGAATGAAGGTAATTCATGGCCTCTGGGGTAGATAACAGGGTAGAGTGCCAGAAAGCTACATTATCATTGAGAGTTTTCTGCTGAGCTGATAGGGTTGAAGAATATGAAGATGAATTATTTTGCTGAGTGAACACGGGGTAACCAGCAAGATATTCTACGGCATCTTTAAAGCCTTGAGGATCATCAGAGAACAGGGCTAATTTGGCTATATCGATTATGTCATAGAATTTATGAGTGCCATGGTCATAAGCGAATGTGTCATTAATTTGGAATGAGGGGTGAATATCATTATCTCTAATGAAAGCGGGAGCGCAAATGACATCACCTTGAAATCTGACTGGTAAATTGAGGGTAGATTTGCAGAAAACGTAGACTGAATTAGAAGTTTTAAGCTGGATAATAATATCTTTGAGGTTATGACCTAACATAATATAAATCTCTCCTTTTTATGCGACTAATAATATTTTAGGATATCTTAGGGGGAATAATGGGGGGGGAACTTGGCCTAACGTGTCGAGTAACAATAAATCTGCTTACTGCATTAGAGATTAC
>CALAUZ010000271.1 GCA_937892105.1 uncultured Fretibacterium sp.
GCATGGGGACGTGTAGCCAAAGATAACAGAAAATGATATTTTGTAACAAAATCCCTTGGCGTTGATTTACCTCCATATTATGGAGAGTGGAAAAATACGCACCGTAGTTTCTGTCGTTGGCCAGACAAGGGAGTATGGATAATTTATTTGTCCAAAATCCAGATTTTGAATGGCTTATGATAGATGCTTCATACATCAAAGTTCATCCCCATGTAGCAGGCGCAAGAGGCGGCAACCAGGATATGGGTTGTACAAAAGGCGGCTAAACACGAAGATACACCTTGCTGTAGATTCATTGGGTATGCCATTTCGAGTTATTATTACAGCGGGAACTGTAGCAGACAGTTCAAAGGCTGATGAACTTATTGAAGGTTTTGACGCTGATTATCTTTTAACTGATAGAGGGTACGACACAGAAAGAGTGATTGAACAAGCTGTTATTGCAGGAATGGAAGCAGTAATCGCCCCGAAGAAGGATCGCAAAACGCAACAAGAATTAAGATAACGACATATATGAAAACCGTCATAAAGTTGAAAAACTGACGAGGAATAGCGACAAGATACGCAAAAACGACCTTATCTTATAAAGCGTCAGTCCAAATTTGTTGTGTGTTTATGTAGCTCAATATCTTATGACGACACCACCTAAGATGGGTTATAGTCTGGGTGTTGAGGTAGAAAATCCTCCACTTGACAGAAACGAATGTATACTTACTTATAGGATAAGCTAGCTATATAATGTATAGTATTATTCCACTTGTCTTGGGCTTGCTTATCACCGTAAAAACTATAGTGGCGAGACATTATGTTGTAACATACAAAATTCCAAACGAAGAATACCACTAGACGCCAATCCAATAGAACAGCTAACCAGCCCTGCCTGTAATGATGTCCAATCGGAAATATTGTACCTGCTGTCTCTATTATATTATGACTATCGGGAGTAGCCAACCGAGTAAGAAAGTTTTTGGTTCTCTTGTTTTTTTCGGTAGTTCCCCGTGTGGGACTTCTAATGAAAATTTGTGTGTTTCCTCGTAATCTTGCGCGTACTTATAAATCTCCTCCCAATCATCATTAGCAATGAATACTACTCCAATGAGCAAAATCCAAATAAGGATACCATAACCCATCGTAATCATACCTCTTGTTTCAATAATATATTTTTTGAATTATTTGAGTTATATATTATGTTATGTAAAATAAAAGTCTTATAGCGTTATCATACAGGATATTCCTTTTATCTTCATCATCAAGCCTCAGCGACATTACCGCCTTTACACACTCACTCTGCGAAGACCAAGGCGAATCCGTCCCGAAAAGCACGCGTTCACTCCCGAAACTCCTCACCATTCGGACGAACTCATCATCACGCAACATCATGCAATCTTCACCGCCGGAATAATACCCGTCCCCATTGGGTGAAAATTTCCCAAGCGAGAACGCAGTATCGACATAAACATTCTCACACCCTGCGAATATCCTTACAGCGTCATTCCAGCATTTCCACCCGCCCATGTGAGCCAGTATAACTCGAACATTACCGGCCGTTCCGACAGCACGCGAAATCCTCTCAGGCGAGGCGTAGTCGTTTCCAGGAAAACCAATGTCAAACCCTGCATGTATCATCACGATAAGGCCAAGTTCACCGGCACGCTTCAGGATTTTTACATAACGTTCATCATCAGCAGGAACATTCTGGTACACAGGGTGCAGCTTAACGCCTATTATTCCCGCCTCACGAATGCGCTCAAGTTCGGCCTCATATTCCGGAAATAAGGGGTGAATGCCGCCGAAAGAGTATATTCCGGAAGCTCCACCCTCTGAATTTATGGCTATTGCGGTGTCATTTATACGCTTTACCTGTTCCGGCTTCGTCGCTACTGGCTGAAGAAACGAACATGTTATGCCGGCTTCAGACATTGAGGCTTTGAGACCCTGTATTGTCCCGTCAGTGAATGGCCTTGTGTGGCTGTTACCGCTCAGAACCTCCAGAGCATGAGCCGCGATTTTTCCGGGAAATGTGTGCGTATGAACGTCAATAATCTTACTCGTCATCACCAAGTGCTCTTGACTGCCTTACCGTTACAGTCCTGGTGTAGCATGAGAAGGCATCGTCAACGAATGAACGTTCAGGCTTCGGTGTGATAATGCTCACAACGGGAACAATGACGAACCCTGCAAGCATACAGAATGCACCGGCATTAATCGGAGAACGTAATAATTCTGGAAATTCTGGACGCACGAAAATATTTGCAACCATTACGACACTTGAGAACATGAAGTTCACCCAGCATGACAGCTTCGTTACGCCCTTCCAGTAAAGGCTGTACATGAACGGTGCGAGGAATGCCCCTGCCAATGCTCCCCATGATACTCCCATTAACTGAGCTATGAACGTTACGTTTGACCTGTACTGTATGAGTGCGAGTATGACGGATATTGCGATGAATATTACGATTAACACTCTCATGATGAATAACTGTTTCTTCTCGTCCATATCACGGATAATATGGCCTTTAAGGAGATCAAGTGTAAGTGTTGAGCTTGAGGCAAGAACAAGCGATGATAGAGTTGACATCGAGGCCGACAGAACGAGAATTACGACAACGCCGAGCAGTATATCCGGAAGGTTCGAGAGCATTACGGGTATAACGGAGTCGTAACCTTCTGCCGGAACGCCCAAGCCTGAAGGGTCAAGCTGCGCCGTGAAAAGCCTTCCGAAACCTCCCAAGAAGTAACACCCTCCTGCAACGACAAGCGCAAAGAATGTTGATATTACTGTGCCTTTAGTGATGTCGCTTTCGTTCTTGATGGCGTAGAACTTCTGCACCATCTGAGGAAGCCCCCATGTTCCCAAGCTGGTAAGGATTACGACACCGAGAAGGTTCACAGGGTCAGGGCCAAAGAATGACGCGAAAACTCCCGGCGATTTTGCCAGCGGCGTAACGGCGTGAGGGTCAGAGATTTGTGCTATTCCTGCGAGCGATGATAAAAGTCCTCCTTTGCTCTGCAACACAGCAACGATAACTGCCGCTATGCCGATTAACATTATTATTCCCTGTATGAAGTCATTGATTGCCGTAGCCATGTACCCCCCTGCAACAACGTATATACCTGTAAGGACGGCCATGAATATAACGCAGACAGAGTAATCGACGCTGAAAGCCATTCCGAACAGTCGGCTTAAACCGTTATAGAGGCTTGCTGTGTAGGGTATGAGGAATATGAAGCATATTAACGATGCGGCTATTTTGAGGGCATCACTTCTGAAGCGTTTTCCGAAGAAATCAGGCATTGTTGCGCTGGAAAGATACTGGCTCATTATGCGCGTCCTTCGTCCTAGAACAGCCCACGCCATTAATGAACCGATAAAAGCGTTTCCAAGCCCTGCCCATGTTGCTGCAATACCGTAACGCCAACCGAACTGTCCGGCATACCCAACGAATACGACCGCCGAAAAGTAGCTTGTCCCGTATGCAAACGCTGTAAGCCACGGCCCTACCGAACGTCCGCCGAGAACGAAGCCGCTTACGTCAGTTGAATGTTTGCGGCAGTACAGCCCTATACCGAGCATTACGCCGAAGAATATTACGACCAATACTATTTTGATTAGCATATTGTGTTGTCTCACTTCCGCTAAATTTTTCCGCGCGAAAGATTAACCCTCAAACCCTGTAAAATCAACCATCATAAATGAACGCAAAAAATAGCCCCCAAAGGAGCTAATTTATTACGATAAAAAAAGGTTTTGACATGCTTACTAGAGTTCAGAAACTTTACGGCTAATTCCGTATATTACTGTAACAGTTTTTATAACCTGTGGGGGAAACTTAACAATTAGAACAAAAAATTGGCTCCACCACCAGGACTCGAACCTGGAACCTAATGATTAACAGTCATCCGCGCTGCCGATTGCGCTATGGTGGAACAACGGAAGGAATTTTACCCCTCAACCCCCGATTTTGTCAACACATGTTATAATCTCTACATCAAAAATCACGGAGGATAAGCCAATGCTATACACTTCTGCGGAGGCGGCAAAGCTCTTAAAGAAGCTGAACGAGGAGAAATTTTCCCTTGAACACAACGAGGATCAAAGCTCAACATTCAATGCGGCCATTACTGAAGATATAGAGATGGCACGGCCTGCATATAATTATGCTGAAACTCAGGCAGCTATCACGGAACTTGATGGGAAGATACGGAAGGTCAAGCACGCGATAAACACCTTCAACCTTACGCATGAGATACCCGGTTTCGGAATGACGATAGACCAGGCACTAATATACATTCCGCAGCTTTCGGCGAGGAAGAGCAGGTTAGCGAGTATGAAAGAGAGGCTTCCCAGAGAGCGCGATTCTATAAAGCCTGGCGGAGTAATCGAGTACATATATGCGAATTATGATGTCAATGAAGCAAAGGAAGATTATTACAAGGTTACGGACGAACTTGCGGAA
The DNA here is from genome assembly GCA_937892105.1 of uncultured Fretibacterium sp. The sequence continues at coordinate 4,458 of CALAUZ010000271.1, forward strand.
TTGCAGACGGCATTGGACGTTCTGAACAACAGCGTGAAATTCGAGATAGAGATATAGATAAAAATTTTCCTTCTGCGCAGTGAAACGGACATCGCTGCTTTGCGGCAAACCATACCTTTTTTGAAACAGTAAATGTTCATGGTTCAAGTTATCCGTTATTTCATGGGGTTATTGTTTATCCGTCAATGTTCATGGTCTAAAAACTAAGATAAAAATATATCGTTCGGTTCATGCGCGGTAAAAACTTTTTGGGAAGCTGAAGTATAAGGTTTCAGGCTTCCCAATTTTTTACACCAAATATTTCTGGCTGAGCCTCGAAAGGGGTTATGTTTTGCCTCCCCTTGTTACAGTTTCAGCAAAGAGGAGGCATTATCATTACTTCAAGCCGCTGAACGGGTAGAGATTACGAGTAAATCTCATACTCTTTAACGTTACGTCCCATTCAAGCCAGCGAGCAACACCGCACGTAAAATGGAATGACGCTCTGTGTGTACCGACACATGGAACATCTGCTGTGCGTGTTACGTCGTGCGTGTTGTTGGCAATAACTTTTATGTAGCAGAAAACATGATCTGCATCTGTCGTAAAGATAGGCTCCCAGCTTTTTCCGGAAAATGTATTCCTGAAGCCGTGCTGCTCACTGCCTGCCGCAATATCCGATGTAACAGCCTCGCTCACAGCAAATGAACTCAGACCTACCTGCCCTCCGTTATAGCCGAAAGGACGGTAATTAATGTTCGATTCCGTTGATGCACTTTCCTCTTTCTTCTGGGCTGACATCAAAAGCTGATAGAACGTATAACGGTCTCCAACCGCTTTTAACTCTTTGCTGAAGTTAATTATTGTCGTCTTCAGCTCGTCCATTCTACGGCTGTTGCTTTCCGCGTAGAAAGTACTGCTGTTGGCGATAACTTCATCTGCAATAGCTTCATACCTGCGCTTATAGTTATTCAGGACTTCTGTATCCATTTGCATAGCGTCAGTATCTTTGATGACGTTGTAGTAAGAAGTCATAATCATATACTCTCTGTTGAAGCCGCGAATTTTCCTTGAGTGTTGAGGAGCGATGGGAATTAATCCGTTGTCGTTCTTTGCGTCCATTTTGTCAGCGACACTATCCAACGCACGGTAACGCTTTAACATTACGTAGACAGGCTGATAATCTTCCGGACTGCTCTGCTTCAGCCTTCGTCTGAACTCCTGAAGACTGGTTGCAATCTGGCCTATATCTTTTGTCGTTGTCGCTATAGGGCCGTTGTCATCTAATCCAGCAGTCCTGATTTCAATATTAACAGTTGCGTTGTTTTGCCTCAGCAATTCTTTTGTTTCATTTCCAATGTCTGCGCTCGCAGCCTTTCCTTCCGATTCAAACTTTACTCCGAACCCTGACTTGACTGTATCGAGCTGCTCCATTGTCTTGGTCGTTATCGTGATGAAGGCATCGTAGGTTCCGCCGTATTTATAGCCCGCGACAAAATAATCGCCGTATTCATTGCGGAAAGTCGTTAAGTCTTGGTTCAGCTTTCTTAACGCCCTGTCTTTCAGCTTATATTCGTCTTCATCAAGTTCACGGTATGCAGTTTCAACTTCTTCATAATGGATTACGAATGTTGTTGATGTCAGGCCAAACTTGAAAGAACTGCTCGAAGAGTAGCCTGCCTTCAGCCCAAAACCTCCGATTTCAAGCCCGCCTTCTACTGCTGTAGTCGAAAGTTTTTCACGGTCTTCCTGAGAAGATACGAACTGCGCCAGGTAGCGTGCTTTCACTTTTTTCTTTGCAGGAGCTTCTAATGTGAATTTTTTTACACCATCACTTATGGATTTTGCACCCGTTACAGCAAAATATCCGCTGCCCGCCTTAAATTCAGTCGTATAAGGTATCCCGAATAACTCTGGGGCAATCTGCGTGCCGTCAGCATTTGATGCTGCAGCTGAGTAAAATTCGCTTAAAGAAGCTGTTGTTCCTTCATCTTCATCTTCGTCAGCCGAATCTACGACACCCCTCACCCGTATTACTTCCTGATCACTGCTTACGGTATCCAAAATTCCGTAATATGCCTTCAGACGGTTTAAGCAGTCGGAATAAGCCTGAGTGGCGGAAGCAACAACTTTTGCAACGAGGTCATTTTCAGTGAGGGTTTCATCTCCGGAAATGACATATTCCCACACTTTCTCGATCGCTGCGTTGATGACGGCTTTTCTCAGCTCCATAATATCACTTATGCTTATCGTTTCGCTTGTATTGCCGGCTTCGTCCTGGAAGTGATACCGTCTGTAATAACCCGGCTCTCCGTCTTCGTCATTGCGGCGCAGCTCTTCGTAAATGAAGAGGGTTATTGCCGGGTCGTCAAACAAAATATCCTCTGACAAGAGCTGGCTCAAATCGCTTCGGCTCAGATAGATTGTGTAAGAACCGGTAGTAGCGGGCGTGAACGTATAACACACCATGTAAGGATTATCAGCAGGATAAACTGAAAGCTGAATTACATCGGGACTGAGTGTGATTACCGTGTTTACATCGTAGCTTGCGTCAAAGGTTCCGAGATTAAGGAATTTCAACGCATTTCCCTGTGGATTAACGATTTCCACATCAGGAACGCTGTCTCCTATAGGAGCATCATAGCTGGTACCGCCTGAAATCTCAACGGTATATTCGGTGCCTGCTGTCAATGCTACTACGAAAGAATCTGCACTTTCAGAAGCTGTTTTGTACTTTGCGAGATAATTGCGTGAAGGGACGGTAATGCTTCTGCTTTGAATTATCTCATTCAGCCCGTAGTATGTTTCCGTAACGTCATCGAAATCGAAAACGTCAGGTGTACCGTCTCCGTCAGAATCGTAATTGCCATCGTAAAGCACAGCATTCCTGGCATATACCCCTCCAGTGCTGCTTGAACCGCCTCCGCTATTGCCGCCACAGCCACTGACGCTGACAACTGCAAAAGCTATCAGCAGTACAGTAACAAATACATGAAAAGTTACCCTTTTCATAAGCTAAAAACCTCCCATATTAAGTTGATAGTATCCTAAGTTGATAGTATCCTAAGTTGATAGTATCCTAAGTTGATAGTATCTTAGATGCAGTACGAAATTTTATCATAGGACTTTCAAGCTGTCATTTTCAAATTAAAGGCAAAGTTAATGGACTTGCCCTGACAAAAAACTTTAGCTAAACGCGCAGGAGGTTTCCTGATTTGTAAGCAAGGGTATTTCACTTTTGTGCGTATAATACAGCAATAAATCTCATAAGGAGGCAGTTCATAAATGAAACGCAAAATACTCACCGGCATAGTCATAATCACAACGCTGATATTTGCCGGTATAGCGCATTCAGACTTCGGGAGCTTCTCCGGAAATTCCGACTACAGTAGCTCGCGTTCGTCCTCATCATCAGGCAGGAGCAGTTCATCAGGCTCATCATCACGAACCTACAGCACGGAGGGCAGTTCATCACGGACATACGACAGGCCCTCGCATTCGGGAACAAACATAAACGTTATACCTATGGCGGGGGGTTTGTCCTCACGTTCCGGGATAAGCAGCTCATACGGTGAAGATGAGGGTGAAGACTTTGACGAGATAGCGGGTGTAATCTTCATACTGGCTGTGTTCTTCGTGTTCTGGTTCATGATACACAGGGGCAACAAGAAGAGGAGAGAGGAACGCAACATCATCAACATTCAGGAGACGGTTAGGACGCTGCGGCCAATGAGCGAGTATCTTGAGCTTGATCCGCAGTTTGACGAGGAACGTATCAGAACGTTAATGGCGAACCTCTATGTACAGATGCAGGAGACGTGGCAGAGGAAGGACATTAACCCGTTGCGGCCATACATGACGGACAAATTCTTTACGCAGATGGACAGCCAGCTTTCACAGTTCAGGAAGCAGGGAAGGACGGATTACACGGAACGTATTGCGGTGCTGAACACTGGTTTAGTTGGGTGGAGGCAGTCGGCAGGAATGGACTATATCACCGTGAGCCTTTCATCGCGAATTGTGTCATACGTTCTTGACGACAGGACGGGGCAGCTAATATCCGGCGACAAGAACAGGGAGAAGTTCATGGAGTACGAGATAGAGCTTTGCAGGAAGTCCGGTACGGTAACATCACCTGAGACCGAAGGTACAAGGTCTGCGACATGTCCGCATTGCGGTGCGCCGTTGAAGCTCAATGCGTCGGCTCAGTGTGAGTATTGCGGGAGCGTCATAACGAGCGTAAATGCTGACTGGGCGGTTTGCGGTATGAGAGGGATATCTCAGAGGACAGCATAACAGGGTAAAAGGAGGAATGACTATGCGTAAAATTTTTGCGGTTCTTTCTGTGCGTGAAAATCAGCGAGGCTGCTACAAAGTTCGTTGCATTTCCAACAGTCAGAGTGTGTACAGAGGCTAACGTCCGTTATCGTGGTAATCCTGACACCGACTCTGATATTTGGGGTCGTCTTAATGTTGGCGAAAAGGTTATTGTTGAGGGGCAGACGGCTGTTGACGGTAAAATCTGCTACGAGATATCCCCTAAAAACGCTCAGGACTCAGCGTTCGTGTTCGGGAAATATCTTATTCCATATTATGATAATGTGAATACACAGCCGGAGAATTTGAGGTTATTACGTTCAAAATAGACAACGGAAAAATCACCCGAATGATATACGAGGAGTAACAGAGTTTAAGAGCATAAAAATCCCCGAAGACCTTATATGACCTTCGGGGACTGTTGTTATTCTGCGTGTTATACGGCCTCTGGCTCTAATACATGCCGTCCATTCCGCCCATACCGCCTGGCATTGCTGGGGCAGCTTCCTTCTTCTCCGGCTTGTCCGCAACGATACCCTCAGTCGTGAGAACCATCGCCGCGATTGAGCCAGCGTTCTGGAGTGCTGAACGTGTAACCTTCACGGGGTCAATTATACCTGCCGCAACCATGTCGGTGTACTCGCCTGTCGCAGCGTTGAGGCCGTGTCCAATCTTTTCGCTTCTCACTCTCTCTACAACTACATCGCCCTGATAACCTGCGTTTGTAGCAATGAGATACAGGGGAGCCTTGAGCGCGTCAAGTACGATACGCGCACCGGTCTTGACATCGCCTGAGAGTTTCTCCACGAACGGATCAAGTGCTGTTGCGCAGTTCAGTGCTGCCACCCCGCCTCCTGCTACTATGCCTTCTTCGACAGCAGCGCGGGTTGCGTTGAGAGCGTCCTCGATACGGTGCTTGAGTTCCTTCTGTTCGGTCTCTGTCGCTGAACCTACCTGTATTA
>CALAUZ010000272.1 GCA_937892105.1 uncultured Fretibacterium sp.
CGTTAAAAATTTTTGTTTCTTCATCAAAAATTCCTCCTTAAAAATATAAAGTCAAGAAAAAGTGATGAAAAAATTTTACCATAAAAAATTTTCCCTCACGAAAAACTTTCATGAGGGAAAAAATTTGTTTCAGGCAATAAAATTTTCAGTTATTCTTGTTCCGCTTTATCAGCTTTACTTGCCATTCTGTCCATTAAAATCGGCGATAAAATTCCAAGCACGCATAAAGCTATCAATACCCAACATACAGGAGTTGAGAATAATATTTTCGGGTCTCCTCCTGATAATAATAATGAACGCCTTAAACCTTTTTCACCAATAGGCCCAAGTATTAACGCTAAAACTATTGCGGCATTATTCAAACCGAATTTTCGAGCAAGCCAGCCTATTACACCGAATATTAACATTATTACAACGTCAACGAAATTTTGATGAATTGCAAATGAACCCACAACACACAAAATTGTTACTGAAGGAATTAATATTGCGTCGGATAATCTTGCGATATTAGCGAAGCCCCTGCAACCTATTAACCCTATTCCTAACATGAAGAACTGTATTAGCACGAATCCCGCAAAGAATGTGTATGTCATCTTGGCCGTCTCACCAACAAAGAGATTCGGGCCGGGCGTTAATCCCTGAATGATTAGTCCTCCCATCAAGACAGCAGTTACGCTCTCTCCAGGAATCCCTAGAGTCAGCATAGGTATCAATGAACCTCCTGTTACTGCGTTGTTTGCGGCCTCACTCCCAGCGACTCCCTCGTAGCTACCATGACCGAAAAGCTCCTTGTGCTTCGAGAACTGTCGAGCAGTGTTATAGCCCATAAAGCAAGCTATTGACGCTCCAGCTCCGGGAAGTATGCCGACAAGATTGCCGATTATCCATGAAAGACGAACTCAAGGAAATAGCCCCGATTATCCATGAACGTCCGATAGTCGGGGCTATTTCCTTGAGTTCGTCTTTCGTGAGCATCATTCGGTCGCTGAACTTTGCTGCTCGTGCTCTCTGGCGAATCTTGGACTCCGCGAGAACTAATGCCTGGCTCATCGAGAATAACCCTATCAGTGCACAGGTTACGTTAATTCCCTCGTAGAGTGATGCCTGTCCGAACATGAAGCGTTTTACTCCCTGCATAGGATCCATCCCTATAGTCGAAAGCAGAAGCCCTAGTGCGCCGCTCATTAGTCCTTTGACCATAGACTTTGACGACACTCCGGCAATAATAGTTAGTCCGAATATCGACAGCCAGAAGTATTCCGGAGACCCGAACATCATTGCGAGTCGGCCAAGTATAGGCGCGAAGAAGTACAGCGATATGCATGACAGCAACCCCCCAAAGAATGACGCTATACATGCTGTCCCGAGAGCTTTGCCTGCCTGACCCTTCAGAGTCATCTGGTAGCCCTCGATCGCTGTTGCCGCAGAAGCCGGAGTCCCGGGAGTGTGAATGAGTATTGCCGAGATCGACCCGCCGAAGATAGCTCCGCAGTAGATTGCGCCGAGCATGATCATTCCTGTTGATGCGTCCATCGAGAACGTCATCGGTAGCAGAAGCGCGACTCCCATAGCCGCCGAGAGTCCTGGAAGACAGCCTATAACTATGCCTATTGTTACACCTGCGGCCATTGCTAGAATGTTTACGGGGTAAAGTGCACTGACGAATCCGCCAGCCATAAGTGATAATGTCTCAATCATAATAGCCACTCCTCCAGTAATTCCCCTTCAGGCAGACGCACTTCAAGAAAGAGTGTGAATGCGCAGTAGACCAGAACAAAGATTGCGAGTTCAGCGAGGACGATTTGCCAGAGCTTAACCCTCAAGAACAGCAGGCTAGCCGTCATGAAAAGTATGCTCGTAATGTAGAAGCCGAGATATGGCATTGCGGCAATGTAGAGCACTATCATGATGAACAGGGTGAAGAACTGTGAGGGCAGAAAGTCAGAGAACGCCTCGAGCCCGGAGGTTACGCCTTCACGGATTGCGCCTCGAATCATGTTGACGACGTGCAGGGACGTTAGCGCAGCCAGCAGGACTATTATGCATAACGGGTAAATCTGTGCGGCTTTGGGGAGCTGCAAGGTCATGTACAGGAAGAACGCGCATACTCCATACATGGCCAGGCAGACTCCGATGTCAGTTTTCTTCATGGTGAACTGTCTCCTTCCTAAGAATATTAATGCCCCGCCGCAATCTCTCACAGCAGGGCAAATCATTAATACCTAGTTCTTCTGACTCAGGGTCTCGCCCTCACTAGATGCTACTACTGCACACACCGCAGTATCTCCCATAACGTTAAGGCAAGTCCTCGCCGCATCAAGAATCACATCGATTCCAGCAACGAGAGCAATTCCCTCAATGGGCAGACCGACACTAGTGAGCACCATCGTCAGCATGATTAGTCCCGCTCCAGGAACTCCAGCCGTACCGATAGACGCGAGAGTCGCCGTTACCACAATGCCGATCTGCATCTGCAGGGTCAGCGGAACGTTAAACGCCTGAGCTACGAACAATGCACATACTCCCTGATACAGTGCTGTACCGTCCATGTTGATGGTAGCTCCAAGAGGCAGGACGAACGAGCTTACTCCTTCAGACACGCCGAGATTATCGCGCACATTAGCCAGAGTTACGGGCAATGTCCCAGAGCTTGAGCGTGTAACAAATGCCGTGATAGCTGCTTCCTGAACTCCCTTGAAGTACCATGCTGGAGAACGTTTGCAGAAAGCGATAATCATTCCCGAGTAGATCAGCACAGCGTGGATTATGCAGCCTATGAACACCGCCGCAATGACCTTCACGAACGGTGCGAGTATAGCTATCCCGAACTTTGCCGCAGTTACCGTGATTAACGCGAACACTCCATAAGGTGCGAAGCCCATAACTATATTAGTAACTGAGTACATGACCTCAGCGACACTCTCGAAGAAGTCAGAGACCTTCTTACCTCTTTCACCTGCCATGATGCACGCAATCCCGAAGAACAGCGCGAACACTATTATCTGCAGCATGTTAGCATTGACCATTGACGCAACAGGATTCGTCGGGAAGATGTCCAGGATCACATCGACTAAGGGTTTAGCTTCACGAGCAGTAGCCTGAAGATTTCCTGGAATGTTCATGCCCGCTCCAGCCTGGAAGAGATTCCCGCAAGCAAGACCGATAACTATAGCTATTGCCGTAGTTACGAGGTACAGGACGAGAGTCTTCACTCCTATTCTGCCGAGCTTGTGGACATCACCGACGGATGCTGCTCCAGCGACTAGCGACGAGAACACTAACGGTACGATGAGCATCATCAAGAGCCGCAGGAAGATTTTCCCCACGAGGTCAATAAACGGCATGATGTATGTGCTGAGAGCCGTAGACGTGGGAACTACAGGGCCTATAGCGAAGCCGAAGATTATTCCCAGAATGAAGCCGATAGATATTTTCCAGAGCAGAGATATTTTCTTCATGATGATTACTCCCATAGTTTAGCTACTTCATCAGTGCAGAACTCGTACTGCTGGTTAATCAGCTTGGCCGTGTCTTCTGCATTCATGAACATTGTAGTAACTCCAGCCTTCTCCGCAGCTGCTATGTAATCAGGATTCTCCATAGCCTTCCTGAAAGCCTCCTCGTAGAACGCGATAACTTCCGGCTTAGTACCTTTAGGAGCGACGATAGCTCTTGCGCTTCCGTACCACTTGTCATAGTAGCCGAGTTCCCCCAGAGTCGGGACATCAGGGAATGCAGAGAGTCTCTTTTCCGCGAACACTCCGAGCACCTTGACTTCACTGACTATAGCCGCAATATCTGCCTCTTTAGCGACGGAGAAATCTACTTCACCCTGACGCAGAGCTAGTAACTGGTCTGCCGTTCCGCCGTAAGGTATTGCCATGTAGGTGAAGCCTGCGGACTTGGCCAAGAGTTCAGAGCCGATGTGATTGCTGGCCTTCATGCCGTTAGTGGAGGCCTTGAGTTTGCCGGGGTTCTCCTTAGCGTAAGCAATGAGTTCGTTGAGGGTGTTGAAGGGGGAGTCTTTGGCGAGCAAGACCATAGCAGTCTCGCTTACGTGGTTGCAGATGGGCACGAAGTCGTCGATCTTGTAGTCCCCGAGCTGTTCGACGATGTTGGAGCAGAGAGTCGGGAGGTTGACGAAGCCGATAGTGTGTCCGTCAGGTCTAGCGTGAGAAAGTGCAGTCCAGCCTATGGAGCCTGATCCGCCTTCCTGGTTCTGGATGACGAGAGTGCGGCCTATGGTCTCATTCGCGAACTTCGAGAGGACTCGAGCGGTGTTATCAGTTCCGGAACCTGCTTTGTATGCGACGATGACGGTAACATTTTTTCTTGGCGACCATGCATAAGCGCAGGACACAGCAAGAGCCACAACTAACAATGCGAGAATAAACCTCTTCATAAATAATCACCTCGTAATAAAATCATGGATGCAGAAATTATATCAATGAAGGGAGATTCTCACATGGCAATTGTAGAAAGATGGCAGCTTGTGGAAGAGTTTCAGGACACTCTGAAGTTTTGCGAGGAAGAGCCTATTTTGCGCGAGGCAGTCAGTAGCACGAATAAGCGCACGAGAGTTTACGCGGTAGATTTTGCGGAAGAGGTCAGCGTGAAGAAAGATGGGAATGTTCGCGTAGAGTCGGGTCGGACACTTCAGGCGGCGTTGAGACTTCATGCGGAGTTCCCGGAGAAGAGAATAGCTGTGCTGAACTTTGCGGCATCAGGGACACCAGGAGGAGGAGTTAGAGGAGGATCGTACGCTCAAGAGGAGAGTATATGCCGGTGCTCGACGTTGTACCCATCACTCTTGACGAAAGCGGCACTCGATGGATTCTACCGTTACCCTCACGACTGGAGGGCGAGTGATACATGCATATATTCTCCTGACGTGGTGATAGTACGGGATGATTCGGATCTGCTGTGCGATAGATTGCGGCCTGAGGAGTTCGTGAAGGTCGACGTGATCACCTGTGCTGCTCCTCATGTCTTCAGGAACGTAGCGGTCTCGTACAATGACCTTCTGGCAATACACGTCAGACGGGCGAAGAACATCATGCGTGTGTGTGCCTACAACGGAGCGGATATTCTCGTCTCTGGAGCGTTCGGGTGCGGAGCGTTCCACAATCCTCCTGAGACAGTGTCTAAGGCATGGCACGAAGCGATGAAGTCTTACGGCGAGAAATTCGACCTCGTGGACTTTGTGGTGTACGTGAGCGATTACCCGGCCAAGCAAGAGAGCGGGAGGCATAATCTCCAAGTGTTCACTAATGAATTTTGCGGTGAGGATAATTAGCAATTTCCTGTAGAATCTAACTACTTCAACCATCCCCCAAAAATTTATAGTTACGGAGGCTTATCTCTATGGGCAAATTTGCATCAGACGCTAAAGAACTCCTCGCCGCTATTAATGGCAAGGAAAACATAGTCGCAGTCTCTCACTGTATAACACGAATGCGTTTCGTCCTAGCTGACCCAAAACAGGCAGACATTAAGCGCATCGAAGCTATCCCCAGCGTTAAGGGTACATTCACTCAGGCTGGGCAATTCCAGGTAATCATAGGCAACGAAGTAGCAGACTTCTACAAGGAATTCACAGAAATTTCCGGAGTAACAGGTGTCTCCAAATCCGAAGTAAAGAGCATGTCTAAGCAGAATCAAAATATCCTGCAGCGACTCATGACATCTATTGCTGAGATATTCGCTCCACTCATTCCCGCAATCGTCGTAGGAGGCCTCATTCTGGGCTTCAGGAACGTCATCGATAGCATGGAGATATTCGGAGGTGCTACTCTCGTAAGTCAGAGCCAGTTCTGGGCAGGAGTAGATCATTTCTTGTGGCTGTTAGGTGAGGCAGTCTTTCATGTAGGCATTCCAGTTGGTATTTGCTGGACTATCATGAAGAAAATGGGAGGCACTGAGATGTTAGGCTTGATACTCGGTCTGACTCTCGTCTCTGCGCAATTAACTAATGCTTACGGGGTAGCTTCGGCTCTTGCAAACGGGACTATTAACCAGTGGAATTTTGGCTTCATCAAGATTAACATGATAGGTTATCAGGCTCAAGTTATACCTGCTATGTTAGCTGCGTTTACTCTGGCATATCTTGAACGCTTCTTCAAGAAAATAATTCCTCAAGTTGTGCAGATGATACTCGTACCCTTCTTCAGCCTTCTCTTTGCTGTAATGGCGGCACATTTCGTTCTAGGGCCAATAGGCTGGCGCATAGGGTCAATAATTTCTGCGGCAGTGTATGCCGGAATTTCAGGCTCTTACAGGGTAGTGTTCGGGGCAATATTCGGGTTCTTCTACGCTCCATTGGTCATCACAGGTCTCCACCACATGAGCAATGCCATAGACATTCAGCTAATCTCAGACTTCGGCGGGACTATGCTGTGGCCGATGATTGCCCTCTCGAATATCGCTCAGGGAAGCGCGGTACTTGGAATGATATTCCTTCAGAGACGCAGCGCAAAGGCCAAAGAACTTAACATTCCCTCCTGCATATCGTGTTATCTCGGCGTAACTGAACCGGCAATGTTCGGCGTAAACTTAAAGTATGTCTTCCCGTTCATCTGCGGAATGACTGGCTCATGTATCGCAGGTATCATCAGTACGGCTTCAAGTGTTACGGCAAGCGCGATAGGAGTTGGCGGACTTCCCGGAATACTCTCAATACAGCCAGGCTCTATCGGAATGTTTGCATTGTGCATGGCCGTAGCTGTGGCAGTACCCTTCGCATTAACCTACGTTGCCGGAAAACGCAAAGGCATTGACAAGGACGCTGAAGACGAGGCAATGAATGAAGAAGCCGCAGAGAAGGCAAAAGCAGAACACGCTCCAGTTGACTTCATGGCATTCCTTACGGGTAAGACTGTGGCAATTACGGAAGTTCCTGACGCGACATTCGCAGAGAAAGTTCTGGGAGACGGCATAGCGATTGAGCCTGTCGATAATATCCTGGTATCACCTGTTGACGCTGTAGTTGAGCAGACAATGGAAGGAAGCAATCACGCAATCGGCCTTGTAATGGCTAACGGTCTCGAAATACTGTTGCATATAGGGCTTGACACAGTGGAGATGAAAGGCGAGGGCTTCACCATACATGTTTCTAAAGGCGACAGGGTTAAGGCAGGGCAGGAGTTAATCACGTTTGACCCCGAAAAGATAAAAGCAGCAGGACACCCCATCACAACAATAATGGCAGTAACGAATGACGCGGATTACGGAACGTTCAGGTTTGACGCTGGAATTGACGTTAAAGCCGCTGAGAATGTCATTGCACACGCGGAGTAACGGCCATGAAAGATGAATACAAGAGTTCAACAGTTTACCAGATATACATCAAGTCATTCTGCGACTCCAACGGCGACGGTATAGGCGACATCAACGGCATACGCTCAAAGCTGCCTTACATAAAGTCGCTTGGTGTCAAATACATCTGGGTAACTCCCTTCTTTTGCTCACCAATGGCGGATAACGGCTATGATGTCTCGGATTACCGCAACATTAACCCGATGTTCGGAACAATGCAGGACTGTGAAGCAATGATAGCTGAGGCTGACGCTATGGGAATGGGCTTCATGTTCGACATGGTGTTCAACCATACTTCGGACGAGCATGAATGGTTCAAGAAAGCACTTTCCGGCGACCCAGAATACATGGACTACTATATCTTCAGGGATAAGCCTACGGAATGGACATCGGTATTCGGCGGTTCAGCATGGAAGTACGTCCCATCGCTGGGAAAATGGTATCTTCATATTTTTGACCCCAAGCAGCCAGATTTGAACTGGGATAACCCCAAAGTCCGAGAAGAATTAAAGGACGTTGTTCGTTTCTGGAAGGGAAAAGGCGTAAAGGGATTTCGTTTTGACGTTCTCAACCTCGTATCGAAGCCCGCAAAACTTGAGACATTACCGGCAGGAGGAGCAGGAACATTCTGCAAGGACGGGCCGCATATTCACGAGTATATACAGGAGCTTGCGAATGATGCAGGGATAACGGACATGATTACGGTGGGCGAAATGTCGTCAACAACCCTTGAACAGTGTATACAGTATTCCAACCCTTCAGGCTCTGAACTTTCTATGTGCTTCAACTTCCATCATCTGAAAGTCGATTACAAGGACGGCGGCAAATGGACGCTAATGCCCCCAGACCTTCACGAACTGAGACGGATATTCAGTACGTGGCAGGAGGGAATGTCAAAGGCTGGAAGCTGGCAGGCGTTATTCTGGTGCAACCACGACCAGCCCAGAATAGTCTCGCGTTTTGGGGACGAGGGGCAGTACTGGAAGGAGTCGGCGAAAATGCTTGCAACGTTCATTCACCTTCTGAGAGGGACACCATACATCTATCAGGGTGAGGAACTCGGAATGACGAACGCGCATTTCACTGACATATCGCAATATCAAGATGTAGAGTCGCTGAACTATTACGGGATTATGAGGGACAATGGAACTTCTGAGGCTGATGCTCTGGCGGTTCTTGGTGCGAAATCGCGTGACAATGGACGCACTCCAATGCAGTGGACGGCGGGGCATGAGGCAGGGTTCACGGAGGGCAAATCATGGCTTGGCATTCCGGCGAACTACGCAACAATCAACGCAGAGGCAGAAGATGATGATCCAAACTCAATCCTCAACTACTACAGGCAACTGGTACAGCTCAGGAAGGATTACCCCGTTATTGCGGAAGGTGAAGTGAAGTTCCTCGACACTGGGAATGATAACGTTATCGGTTATGAGCGCAGACTGGGTGATACGAGGCTTGTGGTTCTCTGCAACTTTAGCGGGAATGACGAGAAAGTTGCGGGGGTTGACGTTAAAGGCAAAGTGCTTGTCGGGAACTACTCAGGCTCCCATAAAATGATGAAGCCTTATGAGACACTCGCTATTATTGAAGGTTGATTGACACGGCATGACAAAGGGGCGTTCCTGTGAGTTTGTGGGGACGCTCTTTTTTGTGTTCGTAGTACAATGTCCGATATGCCCCTTCTTGACGTTATTTTTTATGTATGAATATGAAAACGGAGAAGAGATTGTATTTCTCCCTGCTGACATTGGATAAAATGCTAGAAATATTGGATTTGGGGTATAAAGAGCAACAAGAGTTTTTAGATAATATACTCGATGTGGTTAAGAACAGGAGGACTGTAAAATTGTGCTTATACACAGACGGACTTATTTTGGGCTCCTTGTATTTTTGTTTGTCTGCGTTGTAACTGGGAAATATTTAGCAGCATATCTTATTTGTAGGGATCATCATCAGCTTACAATGCTGGATATATTTAAAAATAGTATTAATCGCTAATTAATTTTACGAACTCTTTTACTATAATTAAAAATTAAATACAAATTTTATCTTGTCGGTAAAGGAAAATTACTATTCACATGAAAAAAATCTTGGCGTTATTATTTGTCCTCGTTTTCACAGCTTCGGCTGTATCAGCTGACCCACTCGACACGTTCAAGGACTTGTCAGGAACACTTGACATCGCAGGAGGAACAGCTCATATCCCCGTCATGACTCAGGAAGCACAGAACATAATGAGCGTTAATCCCAATATCCGCATCAGAGTCGCAGGAGGTGGCAGCGGAGTAGGAGTTAAGCAGGTCGGAGAGGGCTTAGCAGGAATTGGTAACACTGGCCGTCCCCTGAAAGCTAATGAAATCGAACAGTACGGGTTAAAAACTTTCCCGTTTGCAATTGACGGTGTAGCTTTAGCAGTGCACCCTGATAATCCCGTTAAGGCCCTCGCTACAGAGCAGGTACGGGGCATTTACTCAGGGAAAATAACAGACTGGAAGGAACTTGGAGGCAATGAAGGGGCTATTAATATCTATGGCCGTGAGGACGGAAGCGGAACTCGTGAGACCTTTACCGATAAGTTATTCGGCAAAGGTGAGTTATCTCCGGCAGTAAACGTTGTAAACTCAAATGGTGCAATGAAAACGGCCATTGCTCAGGACAAACGCGCAATCGGTTATGTCGGTATCGGACATCTTGACACGTCAATAACAGGTGTCGCAGTAGACGGGCATGTACCATCTCAGGAAAACGCTACTTCAGGTGAATATCCAGTAGTTCGCAATCTTTTCATGAACACTAAGGGAGAGCCTGCGGGATTAACAGCTGCTTTCATAGATTATATTTACAGTGAGGCAGGAGCAAAGATAATTGAAAAAAGCGGTTATATTCCACTGAAAAGGGCAGAATGAGACCTGTAATTCTGAGGGCTTTTGCGGTCTTTACAGGTGCAGTGCTGGGGACTGTAACGGCCTTCATAATTTATTCAGGGATTGAGGCTCTGTTACAGGCTAAAAATCTCGCGTTATTAGGCTCAGTCTGGAACCCTGCTTCCGGAAAATTCGGAATCCTTACGATGATTCAGGCTTCAATATTGCTCGCGTTATCTGCTCTTGTCATAGGTTGGACGCTTTCACTGGGGTTATGCTGTCTGGTAAACGGACTTGCTCCGAGCTTTATTGCAAAAACTTTAATGGCATTATTAAATCTTATGGCTACAATCCCAACTGTAGTATACGGCTTTGCTGCGGTATTCCTTCTCGTACCCGTTATACGAAATGCACTCGGAGGTACTGGCTTTTGCTGGCTGACTGCCGGAATGATTCTTGCGCTTCAGGGAGTTCCAGCAATGACATTAATCATGAACGGAGCAATGCGTTCACTCTCAAACGAAAACAGACTTACCTCACAGGCGTTAGGTATGACAGGTACGCAGCATTTAAGCCGTGTCGTATTGCCACTATCGCACAAAGCAATGATTTCATCAGCAATAATAGGACTTGGCCGGGCAGCAGGCGATGCTCTTCTTCCTACTATGTTAGCGGGAAACGCAATAAGATTTGCACGTTCACCGCTTGACTCAATGAGAACTCTGACCGCTCATATCTCGCTGGTATTATCATCAGACATTGGGGGCGGCGAACATCTCTCGCTATTGCTGTCAGGAGCATTGTTACTGACTTTTTGTGCAGTCGTCAGCTTGACCGCAAGGCATTTGTTCAAGAGTAAATAATCATGAGGTTACGCGAAATTATATTATCATTTATAAGCTGGCTTTCTCTCGCTATTGTACTATTCAGCGTGTCATGTCTGGTTATATTTTTATTCATGAGGGGAGGAGCCGCAATCAATGCAAATTTACTTTTCGGAAATACCCCTGCATTTGACGCGATATTTGCTCTTCGTCCTGTCTGGAATGGAATATGGCCCGCTGTTGCCGGAAGCCTTTTATTATTACTCGTAACAATGATAATCGCGATAATTCCCGGAATTTGTTGCGGAGTGTATTTAGCGTGCTTTGCCTCATTTCGTGAACGTGAATATATAAGTTGCTGTGTAGATGTTTTAGCCGGTATTCCTTCAATAGTGATGGGACTTTTCGGACTTGAGTTAATCATTATGCTGAGAAAAACTTTCCTGCCTCATGGTACTACGTGTTTATTATTAGCCGCAGTATGTCTCGCAATTCTCATTTTGCCAACTCTGATAGCTGCTGTACGTTTGTCAATCGAAGCTCTGCCCTCAAGATTAACAATTACTGCAAATGCTTTAGGTATGAGCCATTCACATACTGTGAGAAATATATTAATACCTTCAGCAATGCCCGGAATTCTTGGAGGAGTAATATTATCTATGGGACGCGCAATGGAAGATACGGCAGTAATCATGCTGACGGGAGCTGTGGCTAACGCTGGGCTGCCAGCAGGATTGGGCGCAAAGTTCGAGGCTCTGCCCTTCAGGATTTATTACACGGCCGCACAGTATACCAGTCAGGAAGAATTGACGCGTGGTTTCGGAACCGCATTACTGTTATTATTATGCTCGTGGAGTTTAATTCTGATTTCTGGAATATTTCAGGCTCACATGATGCACAAATGGGGAGGGGTTAAATAGCATGTTTTGTGCAGAGATTAATGATTTGCACGTATCTTTCAGTGGACGCGAGATACTTCACGTAATAAACATAAACTTTCCTGATAATTCAATCAGCGTAATTCTCGGACGTTCAGGCTTCGGCAAATCTACTCTGTTACGTTCTATTAACAGGCTTAATGAGTGCTTTGACGGCTATGCAGGTTCAGGGACTGTAAGAGTTCGTGTGAATAACAATCTTGCCGTCTCCCATAAGGGTAGGGCTTTTTGCTACTCTCTTTCACGGAGAAGCATATAACAAACAGGAATTAATCACGTTAATAAAAGCCGGAGCATGTGAACCCGTTGCGTGGGACGGAAAAAAATTTGTCTATGCTGAACAATGGACTTTATCACAAAAAACAAAATCATAAGGGGGAGTTTTCATAATGAAAAAAATTTGTCTCAGCATTACTATTAGCCTTATGTCTCGTCTTGCCTGTCATGGCAGCGGACTCAAACCCAATAAGCATCTTCATCGCTTACACAGGAATTAAGCCGATACTCGAAGCCTTTACCCGTGATACAGGTATCAAAGTCGAATACCTCGAGATGTCATCAGGTGAAGTCTTAACCCGCATAAAGGCAACAGGCAAAGCAGGTGCGGACGCGTGGTTCTGAGGCTGTCTTGACAGTTACGTAGCGGCAGCCTCAGAAGGTTTTCTGGAGCCTTATATCTCCCCTGAACGTGCAGTCTATGATCCAATATTCTATAACGAACAGGGACTATGGAGCGGAATATCTTTAGGTTCAGTCGTGTTAATGGGCAATACGGAAATCCTGGCTCAGAAGAATTTATCAATGCCTCAGAGCTGGGAAGACCTCACCAAATCCGAATACAAAGATGAAGTCTTAATGGCTACTCCTGCGGTCAGTGGAACGTTCTATGCAATGGTCTCAGGAATTGTTCAGACTATGGGAGAAGCAGAAGGTTGGAAGAGGCTTGAAGCCATTGACGCAAACGTACCCTATTATTCAAAGTGCGGTGCTGAACCTGCAAATAAAGTCAGTATGGATGAGGCAGCTGTTGCTGTAGCTCCGTTCGACACAGTACAGAGATTGCAGAGTGAGGGATATACTCGCCACAGTTGAAAAGCTGTAAAAATGGCACTGTCAAAATCTGTGGAATTTTTAAGTGTATCTGCTGTAGTTTTTGCCAAAAATGTTCAATAGGATTAAGTTC
>CALAUZ010000273.1 GCA_937892105.1 uncultured Fretibacterium sp.
ATCCATCGAATCATTCTCACATGTCCTCTTCGGCGCAGCTCTTTGGATTCTGGATCACATAGCATCGGAGGATGAGAAACGATATGAAATGTACCGCTATCTGCCAACCGATGATTATGCCATAGAGGACGTGTATACGCCGGACGTTTGGGATTGTCAGCACGACTTCGATCTCATTGCCAGCGTACAATATGTCCTGCATTATAGAAATGCGGACATTGCCGGTCTTGAGGCCGCCGCGCAAGGGAATGAAAGCGCCGTTGATCATTGAGATTTCACAATATGCCCATGAAGAGGCGTGCTGCGGAGAGTGTGTCATGAAATTGAAGCAAAAATTGAGAATTCCCCTTGACAACACGCGTCTAATGAATACGGATTTTTTGCTTGAGAGAAAGCTTATGAACGAAGCGCCGGAGCTCCATCAGCGCGTGAGGGACAGTGTTTTTGTGCTTAAGGGCATGCTGGAGAGATTCCTGCCCCGCTTTCCGGACTTTACAGACCACTCGATCCTGCATAGCCTGGATGTGCTGGATTACAGCAACCGCCTTCTCGGGTCAGAGCAGATCGCACGGCTCAGCCCGGGCGAGTGCTATGTGCTGATCATGGCCTGTTACCTGCATGACATAGGGATGGGCGTCGGGCAGAAGGACTTTGAAGAGTTTTCGCAGAAAATCGAGTTCGGGAGCTACTTTGATACGCACGACAGCGCTGACGAGGCTGAGACCATCCGGGCTTTCCATAACGAATACAGCGGTCATTTTATTCGCAAATATGCCGAGCTTCTGGAGATCCCCAACCAGAACTACTACGTGTTCGGGGTACGCTACACCTTCTAAGCTCCGCATCTTCTAAGCTGCTATCTAAAGCTTCTATCTAAAGCTTCTTTCTAAAGCTGCCTTCTAAGCTGCTTTGTAAGCTGATAAGCCACAAGTCCTCCGCACACCTGCCCGGGTGGGTTGAGGATGTCGGACGGAATATCAGGCAGAAAGTTGGAAGTAGGGGAAGTAGGGGAAGCAGGGTAGGAAACAGGGCAGGAAATAGTGTAGGGAGCAAGGCGGAAAACGCGGAAAACGAGGTAGGAAGCGAGGTAGGAAGCAAGATAGAAAGTATGGTTGGAAGTTAGGCCGGGTACATTCACCTGCCGGCAGCCCCTGCTGCTGTCACCGCCGGTATACGCTCATCCGCTGTGCAGCTACCGCAACCGTCTAAAAAGCCTCCGCAGCCTTAAGGCCGGAGGCTTTTTTTATGGGCATGATGATTTATAATTAGGCATTAAAGCGGTTTCGGAGGACGGACAGAATAACAATGACTGAGAAGACAGCAGAAGAGAAGTTAAGGCAGGCACTTGAAGACAGCACAACATCAGGCAGTGAAAAAGACTCTTCACGCGAAAAAACAAAGCCCAGACCTTCACGCACTAGGAAAAGGACATCTTCAGGACGCACAGAAAAACCCGAAAGCGTAGGCAGCAGGGTAGACTCGTTTATTGACGATTTTGAGCGAAAGATAGAGCAGAGCTTGAGCGCAGTAAAATCACCGTCAGAACCTCAAGTGAAATCTCGCGTTCCCCAAAAATCACCATCACGCAGGCATGAACTCGAAATCCCAAAGCCTGAAATACCCCATGAAGTTCACAGGAAGGTGAAAGCCTCGCCGGTAATCCCTGAACCTGCGCCGGAACCCGTCATTGCCCCTGAACCATCACATGAGCCTGTAACTGTGCCGGAAATTACCCCTGAGCCTGTGCAGGAAACTATTACGTTCCCCGAACAAGCGGACACAAAGCCGGATATTCCTGAAATTATCACCGAGCCTGAACCGCTGGAAGAACCAGAACTTCCCGAAGTTGAAACAGTAACTCCTGAGCCTGATACCGCAGAAGTTTTGCCCGAAATATTGCCGGAGGTTTTGCCTGTTGAGGATTTGCCGGTCATTGAGGAAGTTCCTGAAGTCGTAGCAGAACCAGAGCATGAACCTGAGCATGAACCAGAACCCGAAGCATTACAGCCTGAAACCGTGCTGGATATCATGCCGGAAGCAGAGTTAGAACCTGAGCCAGTACAGGATATCCCCGAAATAATCCCAGAAGTTGAGCCTGTTGAAGATTTCGATGATATTCCCGAACTTCCTGACATTCCCGTTATTGAGGCAGAAGAAGCAGATGAAGTTCATGACAACAGCCAGGATTACAATGACGAAGATGGCCTGCTTCCCGATATTCCCATTATTGAGCCGGAAGAACAGGAAGAAGATGATATGCCTGACTTCATAGATGAACAGGAATTTCAGCCGGAATTTGATGAACAGGATAAAGATATCCAAGATGAAGATGATGTTCCGGTTATTGATGATGAACCTGAAGATGAACCGCCAGAGCTTCAGGAGGCAGAACTGGTTGAAGCCCCCGAAACTGAGGACGAATTTGCTGACGGCATAGACAGCATAGACATTCAGGAAGATACTTCTGCCATTGACAATGAAGATGAAGCCTTCAACGATGAGCCTTTGGACGAAGAACCAGCATTGCCGGATCTGGAAGATGAGGACGCTCCGCCTTACGACACAGAGGAAGATACAGCAGGAATTTTCGCGGACGATGATGATGTTTCTGACGATACTGCCAACGATTTTGCACCGTCAGCCGATGTCGTAGTGAATGTAGATGACGAACTTCCGCAGATTTCCGCGCCGGAATACAGCGAGCCTGACCCTGAAGCTGAGTCAGTCCCAGTAACAGTAACCATGCCCGAAACTACAAAGACCGCTGAGGACAAACTCATGGCCGATATTGCAGAAGCCATGACGGGCAACCCTCTTAGCCTCGAAGCACAGGGAACTCCTGGATTGTACAATCTTCCCGAAGGTTTCATTGCGGAAGAAGCTGGCAGCGGTACATCACAATCAGCAGAGGATAAACTCAAGGCCAATATTGCTCAGGCACTCTCTGAGTCTCCCATAAGTACAGCACAGTCTCAGGCAAGACAGGACCTCGAACAAGACCTCAATCCTTTTGATGAACTGTCAATACCTGATACATTGTTCCAGAGGCAAGAGGCGCAAGCTCATGAACAGGAAGAGCCTGATACTTTGGAACAGAGTTTGCCCGAAGAACAAGAGGACGAGTTTTTGCCGGAATTTGATGCTGTGCCTGAGAACGTTCAAGAGCCTGAAGAGATTATCCCTGACGATATGCCGGAAGTTTCGGAAATACAGGAAGTACAGGAAGTACAGGAGCAAGAGCAGGAACAGGAACCAGAATTTGAACCTGAACCTGAACCGCAGCCTGAACCTGAGACGGAAACGCAGGAAGATGACGAGGAATTGTCTGACCCGTTCGCTATTCCTGACGAGATTATGGCAATGTCTCACCCCGATGATGAGCCGGAGAATGAGCCGGAGCCAGAACCTGACACTCAGGAAGAACTTGCAGACTTGGAGGATATTCCGTTCACAGTTGACGAACAAAAGCAGGAACAACCGCCCCTACATCAGCCTGAACCTATGACCGAACAGGAGAGCCTTGCACAGGAAGTTGCGGCCATGTCTCAGGAGTTCGGGATAGATGAGCAGGAAAATACCGCCGAACCTGAAGCGATGATTACGGACATTGAGCCGGATTTCGGCACAGACAATATACACGAGGAGGGAGAACCTGAAAGCAACATGCCAGAACAGAGTTTGCTTAATGACGGCACAGATGATGTTACGCAAGATATGGGAGATGATTGGGACATTTCATCGCTCGGAGAACTTGGTGCAGTAGCCACGTTCCATGATGATGAACAAGAGCAGGAAACTTACTCACCGCCCGAACCTAAGACAGTGCCGGAAGAAATTGCACAGCCAGCAGGAATAATTCACAGCGCAGAAGACGCACACAAGGAGAAAACTATGAGCATTCGTGAAAAATTAGCCACACGCAAAAACAGTAACCCGGACGCACCTTCAGGAAAGAAAAAATCAGGAGGAGGAGGAATATTGCTGCCTTCCCTTCTCGTTATACTAACCATTATAGGCGCATTGATACTCTGGCAGCTTATGCAGGTTTCCGACAAGATAACTTCACTGGCCATGAACAGCTCAGGTTTTGAGTCAGTGTCGGGCGTTGAGGCGGCTAACCCATCGTATGATTACGCTATAGATTTCATACTCGACCCAAATCTTACCGACAGAATGTCCCAGAGAGGGCGCGAAGGGTGGCAGGTTGTAGGTTCAAGGCGCACTCAGGACAGCACTACAGGGCAGTATGGCTACGAGTTCATATTCATGCGCAGAACTCCTGCAAGGTGATTGAAGCATGGCAATATTCGCAAAGCTGAGGGATAGCCTTAAAGGTGTCAGGGAAAAATGGAGTTCAGGGATTTCAAGGCTTTTTTCGTCAGGAAATTTTGACGCTGGCTTCTGGGATAACCTTGAAGAACAGTTAATCGCTGGTGATACCGGTCTTGACTTCGCAGAGGAAATTACAGGCTTCCTTAAAGACGAGGCAAAACGCAGAGGCATAACCAGTCCGTCAGGCCTGAAGGAGATATTCACCGCAAAAATTACGGAAGAACTTAACTCCGTTGAGGGAATGGGACAGCCTTTCTGCCTTGAACATACACCGTCAGTCCTCCTTATGGCCGGTGTCAATGGGAGCGGTAAGACTACATCGTCGGGGAAATTGGCCGCAATGTACGCAGCTCAGGGAAAGCGGGTAATCATGGCCGCCGCAGACACTTTCAGGGCAGCAGCTTCGGAACAGCTCAAAATATGGGGTGAACGTTCTGGCGTCAGGGTAATATCTCAGGGTCAGGGAGCAGATCCGGCAGCAGTATCGTTTGACGCTTGGAAGGCCGCAGAAAACTCAAATGCCGATGTCCTTATCGTTGACACCGCTGGAAGGCTTCACGACAAACATAACCTAATGGAGGAACTTAGGAAGATACATAGGGTTCTTCTCAGGGAGGCAGGAAGTGATAGGCTTGAAGCTGTACTTGTACTTGACGCTGTATTGGGGCAAAATTCCGTCGCACAGGCAGAGACTTTCAACAGCATAATTCCAGTAACGTCCATAATACTTACGAAATACGACAATACGGCTAAAGGCGGGGTAGTTATCTCTATAGCCAGAAAACTTCATGTCCCAGTGAGATATATAGGGCTTGGCGAAGGAGCAGACGATCTGGAAACGTTCAGCCCCCATGATTTTGCAGACGCGTTAATGGACGTGAGACAGTGAGCGATACAGATTACAGCCTCAAATCACTAACTCCAGAGTCAACACTGTTATATTTCCTGCGGACTTTGTTCGGTTCTGCCTCTGAATACGCCGTGTATATCCCTGATACAGGTGATGTCATTGTACTCGCGAAAGGACAGCTTGTCTTTCTTGTTGAGCGCGGCTGTGCAGACGCAATGATTAAGACGCTTCCTCAGCTTTCGGCAAGGAATATAGTACGTCCCATTAACCCCGAAGAAATTGAATACCCCGATGAAGTTCAAGCATTATACGTTGAGACTACGGGAGCTTTCATCAGTTCATTGGAGACAGCGTTATACCCCGACGAACCGCAATACCCTTCATGGTGGGACGCTCCTGTCCCTTTCGCAATAATGTCCAGAGGCGTGCTAAGGCTCAATGATACGGCAATAAACATGTTCGGTTCGGGGCTTGAGAGAATGAACGCAGAAGAACTTCCCGAACGCGATGAATTTATCGTCAGGCTTGAAGGGCTTAACGGTGCGAGGCTTATAGCATTCCGCAAGCTGAGACCTGGTATCTTCACGGTTGATGATTGCACTGAAGACCTCAATGATGCTCAGGATATGACATGGTGGGCTGCTGTCGGCCAGGCATGGGTGAAGGAGATTGAGGCTAAAGGCGGAAAATGGCAGAGGCTTTCATCACCGCCAAAAGGACGCTCTAAAGGTTTCAGGGCGTGTGAATGGCAGGGCCAGCTTCAGGGGTATCTCGACATAAGAATGCCGCAGCGTAAGAAGACAGCCCCAACTCCACAACCAGAACCCCAAGCAGCTCCATCTCCAGAACCAAAGGAAGAACCTATACAGCCTGAACCATTGCCGGAAAGACGGCCTGATGATGTCATAGGGAGTATCGGGCCTCAAGCTATGGCGTTGCTTGCGGCGGGACAATCAAGAGAACATGAGGGATATTATTAGCATGAAAGAACCTAGAGTTAAGAGGATTACAGGGATACTTTACCCCAATGATGAGTTATTGGCGTGGAGTATTGGCAAGTTGTCAGAATTATGGGGACAGCCCGAGATTGTGAGCGTTCCTGTACCGTTCGACAAGACGCACTATTACGATGACATTTCACCCAGCCTTACGCGTATATTCCTCTGCTTTCCGGGACTGGCGGACGCTGGAGGGCTTGCTGACTGGAAGCATGAGGCAATAAGTATCGAGGCAATGAGCAGACAGCCTGTAAGGTCAGTGAATATAGACCCGGGATATGTTGACGGTGCAAGATTAATCCTCGCTTCAACAAAAGACCATGCACATAGAATTTATTTACGGGAAGGAATATATGCTGAAGTTACTATGAGATACAGGTTTAAGGAATGGCAGAGCTTCGATTATACTTTCCCAGATTTTGCAAGCAGAGCATATGATGATTTTCTCTTGCAGGCAAGGAGATTATGGCTCAAGGAGGTTAAGGAATGAGCAGAAAGGTTACGGTCTTGTTGATGATGTTGATGATGATGTGCGGTACGGTTTCTGCCGCTGAACTGCCGGACGTTATAGGAGAATGGCATTATGTCAGCGAATACGTACAGCTTCTCACAACAGAATACAATGGGGAAACGCAGGGAAGAGCGTTATACAGGACATACTCACGGGAAAATCCTGCCGGAACATTTGACGTTATACTTACGGAGGGTGCAGGGACAGGAAGCCTTTATGTTCCCGAAAATGTAAACACCGCTGAAGGTCTAATGCCATCGGGTGAAGGCTTTGAACTTCTCACAGTGTCTGGATACCGCGCAATAATGGAAGCTCCATCATATATGCCGCTTGCACTGGCTGTGAACGCTGGGGATAATATCATACTCACAATAGAAAGTGTCTCACTTGGAAAGAATGATTTAGTGAGGGCTGCAGAGGAGATATTATCGTCATGGAGAGTTACAGAATAGGACTTATGCCAGGCCCGACAAAAGTTCCTCAGGAAGTCCGCGATGCTTGGCTGAAAGGTTATGCCAGCTCCGACACTGAGGACGAATTTTTCTCGCTTTACCGCGAAAATCAGGCATTAACACAGAAACTTCTTCACACGCAGAACGATATAGCCATTACATCAGGCGAGGCCATGTCGATATTATGGGGTTCCCTGAAATGTACTCTGAAACAGGGAGACAGACTGCTTGCTGTATCTTCCGGATTGTTCGGGGAGGGTTTTGCGGATATGGCGAGGTCGTTTGGTGCTGAAGCTGAAGTCTGCGCGTTCCCGTATGATGATGTCCCTGACCCGCAAAAAGTCTATGAACACGCTAAACGTTACAGGCCAAAAATCTTAACCGCCGTTCATTGTGAAACACCTTCAGGTACGCTGACAACATGTCTTGAGGATATAGGGAAGATTGCACATGAGGCTGGGGCATTGTTTGTTGTCGATTTCGTGTCGAGCGCAGGGGGCTGTGAACTTGATGTTGACGCTTGCGGTATCGACATAGGACTTCTCGGAAGCCAGAAAGCATTGTCGCTTCCGCCATGTTTGTCCGTGTCCAGCATATCTCCTAGAGCATGGGACGTTATTGGCCGCGTGAAATACTCTGGATATGAGGCATACATGGATTGGAAGAATGTACCCGGCAATCATTACACGCCTTACACCCATGACTGGGCAGCCATGAAAGCACTGAATATTTCGCTGAACATGATTATGCGTGAAGGTTTGAAAGCCGTGCAGGAACGCCACAACAATGCCGCTGAATTATGCAGGAGAATGGGGAAGGATATTGGGTTAAAGCTGTTCCCTGTGAAAGAGGGTATTTGTTCGCCGACTGTTACAGCGTTCTATGTTCCTGAAAAGTTTACATGGCCGGAATTTGATGGAGCTTTGAGGGCTAGGGGAGCTGCTGTCGGGGGAAATTATGGCTGCCTTGCGGGAAAAGTATTCAGGATTGGGCATATGGGCAGTCAGGCGGATTGTGAACTTGTACGTGAGGGAATGGATATAATCCGTGAAGTGAAATCATGAAGAGTATCGCACAGCAGGTTTACAGATTGAAGCTATAATGTCATGCGAAAAATTTTTCACAGGAGGCACAAACATAATGGGAGTATTAAAGCATTACCGTGAATTACTGCCCGTAACCGACAAAACACCCAGCGTAAATCTTGAAGAAGGAATGACACCGTTAATCTTCCTTCCGCGCGTCAGTGAGAGACTGGGCATTAAGTTATACGGAAAATTCGAGGGCTGTAACCCTTCCGGCTCGTTCAAGGACAGAGGAATGGTTCTCGCTGTTGCAAAAGCTCTTGAGGACGGAAAACGTGCCATCATCTGCGCTTCAACAGGCAACACTTCCGCTTCAGCTGCGGCATATGCTGCATCTCAGGGTATACCCTGCTTCGTCCTTCTTCCGGCCGGCAAAGTAGCTTTGGGCAAGCTCGCTCAGGCCCTAATGTATGGCGCAAAAGTTATCGCTGTTAATGGCAACTTTGACCGCGCATTGGAACTGGCTCGTGAGGGCGCGGACAAAACCGGCTGTGCTATGGTCAACAGCGTCAACCCTTACAGGCTCATAGGACAGCGTTCAGGAGCATGGGAGATTTGTGATGTTCTCGGCCATGCACCAGACTGGCACGCCATACCAGTCGGCAACGCAGGCAACATCTCCGCATATTGGGCCGGCTACAACGAGTACTGCAAGCTCGGCAAAATCTCAGCACTCCCCAGAATGATGGGCTTTCAGGCAGAAGGTGCCGCTCCTCTCGTCTACAACAAACCTTGTCCTAACCCTGAGACCGTCGCTACTGCAATACGTATCGGCAGCCCCGTAAGCGCACATCTTGCACGCGCGGCTGTAAGCGAGTCTGGCGGGGAGTTCAACGCTGTAACTGATGAACAGATACTCGAAGCCCAGAGAATACTTGCGGCTGAAGGCGGAGTGTTTGCTGAACCTGCATCATGCGCTCCTCTTGCCGGACTTCTCAAGCTGAAACGTGATGGGAAGCTGCCGGAAGGCATAACCGTAACCATGATACTCACCGGCAATGGCCTCAAAGACCCCGATACAGCAATGAGCCAGGTTGGCAAGCCCATAGAGATTAACGACACACTGGAAGACCTTATGCAGGTGCTTGAAGCAAAATGATACGCCTTAAAGTTCCCGCAACTACAGCAAATCTCGGCTCTGGTTTCGACACTCTGGGAATGGCTCTCAGCCTCTATAACATCTTCACGGTTAAGGAAATTCTGCCGGAAGGCGAGTATTCCTGCGAGATATGGGGAGAGGGTGTTGATGTTCTGAAGGACGCGCACAAAAATATGCTCGTAACAAGCTACATTAAAGCGTGCAATGAATGGGGAATTACTCCGCAGGGATTTTCTTTCGAGAGCTGTAACGCCGTTCCCCTCAACAGAGGATTGGGAAGCTCATCTACTGCTGTAGTGGCTGGGGTAATGATTGCGAATGTTCTTGCCGGAGCAAAATTCCCTGAAGCTGAATTGCTGCGCGTTATGACAAAGATAGAAGGACACCCAGATAACGTAGTACCCTGCTGTATCGGCGGAATGACAGTATCCTGCTGGGACGGTGAAGCATTGCGTTATGTCCGTCTTCCTGCATTGCCTGATGACCTGAATGTTATTGCAGCCGTGCCGGATTTTGAGGTTCACACTGAGGACGCAAGAAAAATACTGCCTGAGAGCGTGCCGTTCCGTGATGCGGTGTTCAACGTCAGCCATGCAAGCATATTATGTGCAGCGTGGGCTATGGGACGATGGGACCTGCTTCGTGTCGGAATGGAGGACAGGCTTCACCAGCAGCATAGAGCAAGATTGTTTCCTGGAAGCACGGGTGAAAAGTTCTTCAGCGAAATAGCTAATCACCCTGACTGTGTAGCTACAGCTATATCGGGTTCAGGGCCTACGATGATTGCGATTGTTCACGGGAAAGCGGCTAAACTGTCT
The DNA here is from genome assembly GCA_937892105.1 of uncultured Fretibacterium sp. The sequence goes on from CALAUZ010000273.1 coordinate 10,146, forward strand.
GAGGCAATGTGCAGGATTTTCACTCAGGGCGGAGCGGCATCGCATTTCTTTGTGCTGAACTGTGCAGGTTCAGGTGCCGTAATGGAATGACATAATCCCCCTGACATTGCGCCGGGGGGAATATCTTGCTGTTAGTCCCACTTGTCATACTTATATATAATTTGAATAAACTTGCTTGTGAGGGAGCTTCCAGGAAAACGCTTCGACATTTCGGGGTTATATGTCAGCGTTATTGTAGTGTACCTGTCGGGTGTCCATACATTCCGCAGCATTATCTTCCCTGACGCTCTGGTGTTTGCTGTCGGTGTCTCGCGGCCTGAACCGTAGGCGGCGTTAAACCCCTTCTGGACAGCCTCGTAGAATTTCCGGTCATACTCTGCGTCCCCCATGCTCTGAAGGTATACGGCTTTCGACTTCAGGACTTTGTTCTTGTAGAACCCGAATATGAATGATGCCGGATATCCCTCGAACATTCCCTCCATTGTAAGGCTGTCTTTACGGGGAGTTAGAACTTTTGCGCCACTGTTCTCCATTCGCTTCTGTGTCCTCGCGTAAGTGTGTCCGAACGGCAGGGACATAAAGGCTTCCGAGCTGTTGGAGAGTGCGGGTGCTTCATCGGAGATGATGAGGCTGAATATTATTGTACATATAATCTTCTTCATGGTATTAAATTATTACACTTCCTGTCTTAGGCACTTGTCCAGTATAGGGAAAATTATAACAGAGGGGTAGTTCACCAGAAACATTATATTTTTCACGCTCATGTGTTATCATTATCCAAGCTTGCACTCAAAGCTCAGAACATAGATTACTGGATTGTCTTTGTTCCGGGCTGTGAAGTATGACATAATACAGGAGGTTTTTTACCAGAATGATCCAGAAGGAAAAGAAACAGGCCGTCATCGCCGAGTTCAAGACACACGAAAAAGATACAGGCTCCCCAGAAGTTCAGGTCGCCGTTCTCACTGAACGTATCCGCGAACTCACCGAACATCTCAAAATCCACAAAAAAGACTTCCATTCTCGCAGAGGTCTCCTCAAAATGGTCGGTTCAAGGCGAAGGCTTCTCCGTTACCTCATGAACAAAGACTTCAACCGTTACCGCTCTCTCATTGAGCGTTTAGGTCTGAGACACTAGGAGGCCATCATCATGAAAAAAGATATCCACCCTGATTATCAGGAATGCAAAGTTACCTGCGCCTGCGGCAATACTTTCACTACACGTTCTACCATGAAGGAAATTCGCGTCGGCGTCTGCTCCGCCTGCCACCCCTTCTACTCCGGCAAAAAAGGCAGAGTCCTGAGCGAGGCCGGAAGACTCGAAAAGTTCCAGAAAAAGTACGCCGGTGTTAATTACGGCCAGAAAACTGAAGTATAATCTCTCAGACCTTTACGGGGGCTGAAATATGCTCCCGTTTTTATTATGAACGTAAGATTATTATCATTCACACCTGAACCAGACGCTATCGTAGCCGCCGCCGCAAGAATATGTTACAGGGACGTTACGGCAGAAGAATTGCTGCATGGCGAAGAACAAAAATTATCCCGCAGCCTCATCGCTGACCTCTTTACAAGCGGGCATACTTCTACGTTTGAACATGTCTCGTTCACGTTCGGCATTGACGGGTTAAGCAGGGTCGCTTCTCATCAGCTCGTCCGTCATCGCATGGCCAGTTTCTCCCAGCAAAGCCAGCGTTACGTCAAAATGTCCCCTGACCCTCAAGCCGTCATCATTCCGCCCAGCATTCAGCATAATCCAGATGCCCTCAAGCTCTTTCAGCAGGCCGTGATGTCTTCTCAGGAAACTTACATCGCACTGTCTGAAATGGGTATTCCAAAAGAAGACGCAAGGTTCATTCTCCCTCATGGCCATTCAACACGCCTCGTCCTCTCCATGAATGCAAGAGAACTCCACCACTTCTTCAGCCTTAGATTATGCCGCCGCGCTCAATGGGAAATTCATGAACTGGCACGGAATATGCTCGCATTATGCAGGGAAAAAGCTCCCGTTTTGTTCGAAAAAGCTGGGCCTGGCTGTATTTTCGACAGATGTCCGGAGGCAAGGTCTTGCGGAAAACCTTATAAGAATATGGAGGAATTGTTACTTGAGTAGATTATATTTGCTGTTTATGATTGCATTTAACTTGTTCACTGAAGACGCTGAAGCACGAAAAATCCCCGTAGGCGGCCAGGCCGTAATAGAAGGTGTCCTCATGAAAGGCAAAAGTTTATGGGGGCTTGCCGTCAGAAAACCTTCCGGCGATGTCTACCGTGAAAGCTGGCCAAACTCTTCGCGGACTGAAAAGTTTCCATACAAATTACCGTTCATTCGAGGCGTTGTCGTAATGTGTGAGATGATGGCGACGGGGTTCAAGGCATTGTCGCGTTCAGCAGAAGTCGCTCTGGAGGAGACGGAGGAACAGATGACGTTCAAGGACATACTGTTATCGGTGATTACCGCTGTTGCTGCCGTCGGCGGACTGTTCATAGCACTGCCTCTGTGGATAGCCGGAATGGCTGCCGAAACTCCGATTTACGTGAACATTACGGAAGGGGCTGTGCGCGCCATAATCTTCATCGGATACGTCGCAGTTATAGGCCTGTGGAAGGATATACGCGAGGTCTTCAGGTATCATGGGGCTGAACACAAGACGATAAACGCCTTTGAACATGGCCTGCCTATGACAACAGAGAACATCATGGCCTGTTCAAGAATACACCCCCGCTGCGGCACTTCGTTTCTGCTTATTGCCGTAATAGTCAGCATAATCATATTCTCACCCCTGAAAACTCTCATAGCTGGTGAAAGTTTCATGCTCCAAGTCGCCGCAAGAATAATACTAATCCCTGTCGTTACAGGCATATCCTATGAGATTATCCGGCTGTCAGCGAGAAGCGGGAAAACAGGGTTCTGCATAATCGCTCCGTTCCTGGCACTGCAATATCTCACTACCCGCGAACCTGGCATTAAGCAGGCTGAAACCGCGTTAATCTCTCTTGATACCGCTATGAAAGGGGCAATTCTCTCATGAACATAGAGCCTAAATTACAGGCAATAGAGCAGGAATACGAGGAAGCAGGCAGAAAACTGTCTGACATGGAAACAGTATCTGACCCAAAAGAACTTCAGGCTTTGGGCAGAAAACGTGCCCAGCTTGAACCTGTAGTCGAGAAGTATAAGGAGTACAAGAACGCACGCAAATCCATAGCAGAGGCAAAAGAATTGCTGAAGTCAGGCGATAATGAGCTTGAGGCTCTTGCACGCGAGGAAATCTCGGTACTTGAGCCCAAGATTGAGAGTTTCACTCATGACCTTACACTGTTATTGCTCCCGAAAGACCCCAATGACGACAGAAGCGTTATCGTAGAAATACGTGCAGGGACAGGCGGAGATGAAGCAACGCTGTTTGCAGCAGACTTGTTCAGAATGTACGTAAGGTTCTGCGAGAGACAAAAATGGAAGGCTGAAGTTATCGACAGCTCTACCAATACTGCCGGTATAGGGGGCTACAAGGAAATAGTCTTCAGGATAGCCAGCAATGGAGCGTACAGCAAGATGAAGTACGAAAGCGGAGTACACCGCGTACAGAGGGTGCCCGTAACGGAAGCGTCAGGGCGTATTCACACGAGTGCTGCGACAGTAGCAGTGTTGGCGGAAGCAGATGATGTTGAGGTAGAAATCCGGCCGGAAGACCTCAAAATTGACACTTACCGTTCGAGCGGCGCAGGAGGACAGCACGTCAACATGACGGACAGTGCAGTACGAATAACACACCTTCCTACAGGCATAGTCGTAACATGCCAGGACGAACGCTCACAGATAAAGAACCGCGCAAGAGCAATGTCATACCTGAAGACGAAACTCTATGACCTTGAACAGCAGAAGCAGAACGATGAACAGGCCAGCGAAAGACGCGGAATGATAGGTTCAGGGGACAGAAGCGAACGCATAAGGACGTACAACTTTCCGCAGAACAGGATTACAGACCACCGCATTAACCTGACGTTATACAAGCTCGAAAGCTACCTTGATGGTGATTTGTACGAGATGATGGACGCTATGTTACTGGCCGAACAGACACAGAAATTGCAGAACCTTGAGGGTTAAGGACGTAGAATTACAGCTTGAGCAGGGAGGCATACGCAACGCAAAACAGGAAGCGTTATGGCTGATGTCCCATGCTCTTGGAATGAACAGCGGCGCAATATATGCCCTTGATGTTCTGACGAAAGGCGAGGAGATGAAGGTATGTGAGGTCATAACACGGAGGTTATCGGGTGAACCGCTGGAGTATATTCTTGGTTACGCGGACTTTTACGGCAGGGATTTTCTCACAGGGCCGGGCGTTCTCATTCCGCGGCATGACACAGAGACGCTCATTGACGGCGTTGGGAAATGTTTTGCGCACGATGATGCTTTCAGGTTTCTCGATTGGGGAACAGGGACGGGGTGTATTGCCGCAACGATACTGCTTGAGTTCCCGAAATCGTCAGGGTTTATGCTGGACGTTAATCCCGAAGCCCTGAAGTATGCGCGTGATAATCTCGAACGTTACGGCCTCAATGACAGAGCAGTTGCAGGTGATGAACTTGTTGCCGGGAATTTCGATCTCATAGTGAGCAACCCTCCATATATTCCATCGGGTGAGATTGCGGGGTTAATGCGTGAGGTTCGGGACTTTGAGCCTTTGAGTGCGCTTGATGGCGGTGAAGACGGCATGATGTTTTACCGAGAGATTATGGAGCTTTCAACAAGGGTATTAAAGCCTGAAGGGTATATAATCTTTGAGGCAGGGAACGTCAGGCAGTATGAGGCGTTGAAGAATTGTGATGGGGATTTTGAGTTCGAGGGCAGCGTTGATGATTGCGGCGGTTTTCACAGGTGCGTAATACTGAGAAGGAGGGCTTAACGTGGCTAAGAGGAAGGGTGAGACGCTCGTAGAATTTATTACGGCAGTAACGATATTCGGCGTAATGATGGGCGGAATACTCGATTTCATTGCGAACCAGACGCAGACAATGCTTAATGTCAGAGACAGAGACGATATGATATATGAGGCACACCGTTTTATGATGATTTCAAGGGACAAAGTACCCAACGACTATACCTGCGATGAAAACAGCATTAACTTTAAGCTGTTAGATGACGGCAAAACACTAAAGCTCAGTAAGGGTGCAAAGGCAACAATGACATTCCGCTTCAAGCCCTAAACACAGCTCCCCCCATATGAAAGCAGAGGGGGAATCATGACCATGTGAAACGGACTACGGATATAGAGCCATAGATTGCGCTTTCTGCGGGATATTCGGTTCTTTACCGGCTTGTGCGCAGTATTTAAGATAGTCATCAACTGCGCTGTGAAACTCTCGGACAATTCCTGGTATTCCATCATCAATATCACTCATGAAGTTTACGAAGTCCCGTATTCCTGTTATCTCACCGTAGAATTGCCCGGCCTCGAAGTCTATCTCGACATTGGCTTGATACCCCTTATATTCGAGTTGGCTGCTCATCACTATATATCTCCTATCCTCTCCAAAAATTTCGCCAGGCCGTAAACGTTCTTGTATATCATCACGTTTGATGGGTGCGGCTTGTGAAGCAATACTATCTCGCCGTCTGAATACCTGTAAAACTTCACTCGTGAACCTGACGTTTTGCCCTTGTTATCTTCTACGAACCCTAGTTGTCCTAGAAGATACTGTGCTTCTGTGTACTGTATCTTTGGGTATCGACTTCAGTCGTTGTTTAGCTTTGTCCAGTCTGCTCATTTCCCCTAATAATTTCTGTTTTTCTTGCACTCATGATATATCTTCATTACTGCCTCAACCAGCTTATAAACATCTGGCTTCAGCACATGCGTAATCTTCAGGCGTTCCGCACGGTCTAACAGTTCCTTCACCATTATGGACGAGAACAGTATAACCGGCATGTTCTCCGTTCTCGAATCCTGTCTCAGCGTCTCCACAAGGCTCAACCCGTCAAGCAATGGCATCTCAATATCAGACACCAGAAGGTCAAAGTTCTCCCCCTGATCCAGCAGCAGCTTCCGCGCTTCAACTCCATCTTTCACAGGGTATATGCTCACAAACCCTGACTGCTTCAACACATCGCATGTCTGTTGGCGCAACAATGGCGAGTCGTCCGCTACTAGTATGTGGAAGTCCTCTACATGTCCGATTTGACGATGGTACGTGTCCAGCTTGTTCTGGTCAAACATGTGTTCCGCCACTGCCGGTGCTGTCTCCTGTATGATTGCCTCGTAGTCCAGAAGCAGTATGTTCCGTTCATCTCGCTTTATGATGTACAACACCCACTTCAGCGAGACCCCTCGCATTTTCGAGCTGTCCAGGTCTTCTGCGTTTACCTGCCTTATCCTCTCAACTCCGTCAACTAGAAATCCCAGCTTTATATCATTGAACTCAACAACCATCACTTTAGTATTTGCCATAGGAACTGTAGAGTTTATCCCCAGAAATATCCTAAGGTCAATCAGAGGCAGGAGTGCGTCCCTTAAAGTGGTAATGCCTACGAATGCAGGTGTCTTTGTCGGAACGGGGCGGCAGCCTGTCCAACGGAGAATTTCCCGCGTCTTGTTCACGTTTATCGCAAAAGCGTCCTTCCCCAATGTGAATACGACTACTTCCCATTTTTTGCTGGCGGCTTCAACATTCCGTTTTTCTTCCATAATGTGAATTTTCTTCCTCCCTCTCAATATGAACAAATAGATTATAGCTTATAATTTCGATTTTCAGGCTATAATAGCTTAGTATAATTCATAGAGAAAGGAATGTATAACTTTGCTAAAGCCTCAAAAAATTTTGCTGCTGATTATGATAATGCTTCTGTCATCTTCTGCCGCAATGTCCGCACCTGCACGCTCAAACATGCCGGCAGGAATACGTCAGTTTGCCCCAACAGGCATAGTCCCCGAAAATACAGCATTCAGGGTAACGTTCAACAATCCCATCGTGAACAAGAGCCAAATCGGGAAAGCAATAACGCCCGAAAACACAATGTTCCCCTTCAACGTCAACCCCCCCGTACAGCTTGAGGGACGCTGGCAGAACGAACGGACATTCACAGCCCGTCTTCTTTCCCCGCTGAGGAACGCCACTACCTACACCGCCACGCTGAAAGACGGACTGAAGGACAGGCGGGGGAACACCATAGGAACAGGTGAGTTCAGATTTCAGACTGAAGCGTTATCGCCATCGGACATCAGGGCTTCAATGGGCAGGGACGGAAACGCATACTTCACTCTGACGTTCAACATGAGGGTAGACCCATCACGCCTGAAAGGATACATGAGAATATTGAATTCAGATGGAAAGGAAATGCCCTTCAGCATAAACGGAGCCTTGCCCTCAAAAACAATAAGGGCTTCAGTACCAGTCCAGAAGATGCCATCGAGACAGAGTTTTACGGTAAAGATATCATCAGGACTGAAGCCAGGCGAAGGAGATTTGGGGATAGAGCGCGATATATCGGAGAAAGTAGTGCTTGACCCTGTACTGACGGTACAGGAGGTCAGGGCGTCTGGAGAGAACACGGTACGTGCAGTGCTGAATTTCAGTGTAGACCCCGATACTGTGAGGAACTTCATCACGATAGAGCCTTCAGTGGGCAGTGCGAGGTTTGAAAGCGGCTGGAATGATGAGATACTGGAGATACATGCGGAAGATTTCAAGCCTAGAGACAGATTTGTAATAACGTTCCGAAAGGGATTTCCTTCAAAGGGAGGATTAGTGCTTGCGGAAGACTACAAACAGGCAGTGATTATGCCGGACTTGGAGCCTGATATAACGCTGCCGTCAGCGGGAACATACCTTGCACCATTGGACAAGGGTTTAATCCCGATAGAGCTTCTGAACGTGAGGAAATTACAGCTGGATCTGTGGAGAATGTACGAGAATAACATACCGCATGTGCTGAATGAGGAGTATGAATATTTCGAGAAGGATATAGCGCAGAGAGTATTCACGAAGGAGATACCGCTGAACCTGCCGTTAAACGAGCGTGTAAGAAGAAGTATCCCGCTTGAAGAGATGGTCTCTGGAGACAGGGGGTTATTCCTGTTGACTGCGAGGGACGCGGACGCAGAATGGTGGGGCGAGACGCGCCAGATGATAAACCTTTCAGACATGGGAGCGACAGTGAGGCTTTGGGAAGACGCGATACTGGTGTGGGTGAACACACTTACGACAGCAAGCGGAGTAGGAGATGCGACGGTCAAGGTATACTCGAATAGGAAACAGCTTCTTGCGGAAGGCAGGACAAATACCGGCGGAGTGTTCTACTATGAGCGTCCGAACGGAGAGGCGTGGGCGGAAGATAATTTCCCAGACGTGGCAGTAATCAGCAAAGGCAGAGACCTTACGTATGTTCACCTGACACGTAACCTTCTGAACCGTGAAATGTTCGACACGTCAGGGCGTGAATGGCTGAAGACGGGCTATGACGCGGCAATTTTCTCACCGCGCGACATCTACAGGACTGGAGAGAGTGCGAATTTCAAGGCCATAGTCCGCAATGCAGACGTAACAACGCCGGAAGCCTTCCCAGTATTATTCATAGTCAGGGACGCATTAGGGCGTAAGGTAAAGCAGGAAGCAGTCCCCCTGAATGCCAGAGGAAGTGCTGTAATGACGCTGAATCTTCCAGGCAATGCTCTGACTGGGACATGGACAGCATACCTTGCGATACCCGGCAGCGAGGATAAACCTATAGCAAGCTATAAGTTCCATGTCGAAGATTTTGCTCCTCCGCGCATAGAAGTAAAACTTAACACTTACAGGAACTACCTCATAAACGGCGACACTTTCACGGCGGATATCTATGCCCGATGGTTATTTGGAGCAGACGGTGCAGGATTGAAGTACAAGACATCATGGACGGCGAGGGAAGGAACATTTACGCCGGCGCAGGACAGATGGAAGGGTTATGAGTTTGGGGACAGTTCCCGGCATTTTTCGGCAGAGAACGGGGACATCGACGAGAAGGAACTTGATGGTTTCGGCGCGGCAAAAGTGAACATCAAGCTGGACGAAGGCTGGCAGGCCCCGACATTCATCAACGTAACATTAAGGGCAGAAGTAATGGAGGACACTGGAAGATGGGTGAACGCAAGCATAACGAGGCCGTATTACTCTGCTCCATGGCTTCTTGGAATAGCACCGGCAGTGGATAAATTTGCTGTTAAGAACGATGTTGTGTTCAAGGTAGCAGGGATTACCCCTGAAGAAGAACCGGCAAATCCAGGAGAATTGAGGGCGGAACTCCATAAAGTTACGTGGAACTACAACATAGTGGAGATAGACGGCCGTAAACGCTGGCAGAGTACGGAGGAGCTTCAGAAGGTAGATGAGAAGACAATAACCCTGCGCAACGGGCTGGGAGAAGTCTCATTCCGTCCTGAAAGTTACGGAACATACCTGGTACGAGTAAGCGATACTGAAGATAATGCCAGAGCGGTGTACAGGTTCTATGCATCAGATGCGGAATATGCTGGGACTGGTTCACAGCTGATAGACCGTATAGAGATGACGACGGAGAAGGAATATTACCGTTTAGGGGATACTGCGAGGATAAAGGTAAAGGCACCGTTTGAAGGATTAATGATGATAACGGTAGAGGGTTCAAAGCTGATAACCCGCAAGATACAGCAGGTTCGGGAAGCTGAGCTGACGTTCGACATTCCAGTAACGCAGGACATGCGGCCAAACGTATGGGTGAGTGCATGGCTGATACGGCCTGTTGACGTTTCAGACGCGAAACAGTGGGCATCGCACCGTGCAGTCGGTCTGACGAGGATAAAGACTGACCTCAGCGACTACAACATCAACGTTGGAATAAGTGCACCCAGAAAGGCGGAACCAGCCGGAAAAATCCCGGTAACGCTCACGCTGAAGGGTAGCAGTGCGAACATATCGCGGAATGCCGATGTAGCTATAGCACTGGTAGATGATGGAGTATTAGGGCTGACGCACTACAAAGTGCCGGACCTGCTTCATCATTTCTGGGGATTGAAGAAGCTGAACTCTGAGGGTTACGACATCTATGACCAGTTAATCCCAGTGGAGGACAGGACGACCGAACAGCTGCACCCCGGCGGAGATGAAGGACTGGAAGCCTTTGCGCCCGATGGTAATATCCAGCGTTTCAAGATACTGTCAATATTCGACGGAGTTTTATATCCAGATGAACGTGGAATGATAGAGACAGAGATAGAGCTTCCAGAATTCAGCGGAAGGGGAAGACTGTTTGCAGTTGCGGCATCGGGGCGTAATTTCGGCAGTGCTGAGACGACGATAGAAATTGCGCGTGATATAGTAACGGAGGCAGGTCTGCCTAGATTTGCGGCACCAGGCGACACATTTGCAATCCCCGTATCAGTCTTCAACACATCAAGCGGCAGCAGGAACGTAAAGGTCAATCTGGTCCCAGAAGGTTTAATGCTGGACAACTCATTCGCAGACCTGAAGATATCAGCTGGAGCAAAAACATCATTCACGGCACAGGCGAAAGCACTTGGAGGTGCGGACAAGGCTGTATTGAGGGTAACGACGTCATGGGACGATAACGGCACGGAGAAGTCATACACTCAGGAAATAGAAATGCCAGTGCGCCCGGCATGGCCGGTAGTAACGGTTGGAGGTTCAGGAGTATTCGAGAACGGTACAACGAGGCTGGACATTCCCCTTGAGGATTTTGACGGCGGTGTTACGGGGACATTGACGCTTGCGGACACTCCTGCTGTGAACGTGAACCAGGCTGTGAACTTCCTTAATGCTTATCCGTATGGCTGTTTGGAGCAGACGATATCGAGTGCATGGCCATTCTTGATACTGCCTGATGCAGTGGCGGAACTTGACCCGATGATTATGACCGACACACAGCTTCATGAACGCACGGAAGGAGCGATATCGCGTATACAGTCAATGCAGCTGTACAACGGATCATTTGCGATGTGGCCAGGAACGGACAAGCCGTATAACTGGGGAAGCGTATATGCGGCACATTTCCTGTTGAGCGCGAGGAATGCGGGTGTAAATTTCCCGGAAGAAATGCTCACTGGTGTGCTGAACTGGATACGGGAGTTTCTAGCTTCAATGCCCGAATACAGTTATGATGGCGAGGAGAAGGACGACTTTACCGCGAAAGCCTATGCAGTATATGTACTTGCACTGAACGGAGAGAAGCCGCTTGGCTGGATAGAATATCTTCGTGAGAACCAGTCTAGCCTTTTGCAGTCTGGACACATATATTTAGCAGGAGCGCAGGCCATGACGGAGGGTAACGCGGACGCATTGCGGAGTTTGTCGGCGGGGAAGGCTTCAGGGTATTCAGGAATGACACTGGAGTCGGACGCGAGGAACACGGCGGCACTGCTTTCGATGTGGCTTGACGTAGAACCGCAGGCACCAGAGGCAGCGGAGCTTGCACAGAGGCTTGCGAAACTCAAGTGGTACAGTACGCAGGATAATGCGGCGGCAATAACGGCACTTGCACGCTACAATGTTGAGGCGGCAGGGGCAGAGAGCGATATCACGGCGAGGGTAAGCACGGAGACCAGCGATAAGCCCATACTGTCCTACAAGAGCGGTGATGGAACATCAGGCGTAAAGGTTACGGAACTTCCGAAGGGAGCAGACATTCTTATCGAGGCAGAGGGAAGCGGTCAAGGCTGCTGGTCATGGAACATTACTGGAAGCCCCAAGACACAGCCCAAGCCTGAACGCAGGAATGTGAACATAGAGTGCCTGTATTACGATGAGGAAGGGAATGTTCTTGACACATCGCAGGCAGTAGCACACGGGAAGATAATTCAGGTTATACTGGGAATAAAACCCTCAATGACGGTGAATAATCTTGCAGTGAGTTACCTTCTTCCGGCAGGTTTTGAACTTGAAAACCCGCGCCTTGATGACGGCATGAACGACGATGGGGATTACGCTGGAGTTGTGAGCGATATCCGAGATGACAGACTGGTATTATTCTTCGGGAGGCTGTCAGGCGAGAGGTCATATGGTTTCAAGATGAGGGCAGTTACGCGGGGGACGTTCAAGGTTCCGCAGGTGAGTGCTGTTGGAATGTACGATGCTTCGGTGAGATTTACGGGAGCAGTACAGCCAGACATAACGATAAAGTAGGAAACACGAAAACTTTTGCCCCTCTGGTGTAAAAATGCCGGAGGGGATTTTTTCTGCCGCAAAACTTACGTATACTTTTTCTCAAGCACATTCCCCCTTCGTGTACGCAATCAGGGCATCTCCTAGTAATAATTACGTAATATATTATTAGTATTAGAGTGTCTGACTGCATGTATGAGAGTATAATCACTTAAACATCATCATAATCATATTTATCAACAACAGGACGAGACAAGCCCCTGAAAGCCCAGCGGTAATCTTCAGCAGCTTAACGTTTCCTCCATCATGTCCCGAATGTCCTGAATACTCCCCGCCAGTAATCCCCGACAACTCCTCAGCAACAGCCTCTCTGACTTCATGCAGTAATGCGGCATTATTCTCCTCATGCATTGTTGAAATTTCGCGGGACAGCTCTGCAAGTTCTTTACTGTGTGATTTTCCTTCAGCCCTGATTAAGCCTTCAAGTCCTGAAATTGCTTCAGAGTCAACGCCTGGCTGTAATAATTCAGGAAGTACGGAGATATTCTGCTCTCTGTGTTCAGCGTAAGTCTCGAAGAAAGCTTTTATTCCCTGTGTCAAAGTGTTAATGCGTTCTGATATTCCCGAAAGCTCATTCATGAGGTCATTACGCAGAGCCTCGTTGCTGGTGTTGCCAGTGATATTTTCATCAGGTCTGGTATTCTTTATGGCGGTCTCTAACATGCCTGGAACTTTTTCAAGCATTCTCCTGAGCGATGAAATTTCTTCCAGGACCGTACCGATAGACTGTATAATCATGCTTCTTCCGGCACGAGAGTCATCAATTGCAGAGCGCACAGCCTTTTCAACTCCCGAACGCAGGTCTTGGGTTATTCTGTTAGAGCGTTCGACAGCCCCAGTGAAATCGTTAGCCGGTATTGCGGAAGTTAAGGACTTAGAGAGAGCAGGCAGGATAGAAGCTGCGAGTTCAGAAACGAGGCGTGCAGTAGTAGGGTCTAATTCTTCAGGCATGATAAAATTTTCAGCTCCAGTTAAAATTTATATAATAATTGTAGTATAGCATTTACAGGAGATGAAATTTTGCGTGTTATCAGAATAGGCACAAGGCCAAGCCCATTAGCACTGGCACAGGTTAATATTATCGCTGAAGGAATAAGGCGTTCTTTTCCAGACGCAGAGATTATCCCCGTACCGATAAAGACATCAGGCGACAGGGACATGGCCGCATTCAGTACCGGCCCGTCAGGCATAAAGGGAATGTTCACGTACGAGATAGAGCAGGCGTTATTGCGTGGAGAAATCGACATAGCCGTACACAGCTTAAAGGATATGCCCGCCAATATTAATCCATCGCTTCCAATAGTAGCATATTCCAAGAGGGGGGACGCAAGGGACGCGCTTGTATCTTGCGGAGAAGTTCTGGAGAATGGCGTTATAGGTTCGTCATCGTTAAGGAGGAGGCTTCAGCTTAAACTGCTTTACCCTTCAGCAAGGATTATTCCTGTGAGGGGCAATGTAGGGACGAGGTTAAGGAGGCTTGAGAACGGGGAATATTCTGGGCTTGTTCTGGCGGTATCTGGGCTTGAACGTCTAGGGCTTGCCGGACGGATAACGAGGATATTCACGCCTGAAGAGATTATGCCTTCGCCAGGTCAGGGAATTATTGCGTGTCAGGGCCGTGCAGGGGAGGAATATGGCTGGCTGTCGTGCGTGAACGATGAGATTGCGGGATATTGTGCTGCTGCAGAGAGGAGTTTTGCGGGTTGTCTTGGTGCTGGGTGTAATGTTCCTGTTGGAGCATATGCTGTTATTGATGGCGATGTTTTGACGCTCAGGGGGCTGTACGTTGACGCTGAAGGGAAGTTACGCAGGGGTATGCTCAGAGGAAGCTGTGATGACGCAGAGGAAATCGGCAGGAAGCTGTCGGAGGCGATAATGCAATGACGCAGTCATGTGCTGGAAAAATATGGCTTGTAGGAGCAGGGCCTGGAGATTACGGTCTTCTGACGCTGCGAGGGTATGAAGTTCTGAAGCGTGCAGACACTGTGATATATGACCGTCTGACGGGCGAGGGGATATTGTCGTTAATCCCAGAGAATGCGGAGAGGATTGATGCCGGAAAATCTTCGGGTTCGCACACAATGGCACAGCATGAAATCGAGGACGCAATAATCTCATGTGCCAGAGAAGGCAAAAACGTTGTCCGATTGAAGGGAGGAGACCCCTATATATTCGGACGGGGCGGCGAGGAAGCAGAAGCTATAATGCGTGCTGGATTGGAATTTGAGGTTGTGCCTGGAGTAAGTTCTGCGTTGAGTGTTCCTGCATATGCCGGAATTCCAGCGGCACACAGGGATTACTGTTCGGGCGTAAGCATATTCACGGCGCACGACAAGAATAACCTGCTGCCGGATTTCACTCGAACAACATCAATCTTCCTCATGGGAGTATCACATGCTAGGGAGCTTCAGGAGAAACTGCTTAATACAATGCCGCCTGACACCCCATGCGCGATAATCCAGGACGGGACAATATCATCACAGCGGACGATAAGGACGGTAGTTTCGGTGCTTTATGACGCTGTACAGGATAACCATATCACCCCTCCTGCAATCATAGTTGTTGGGAAGACGGCAGGTCTTAACCTGGACTGCCGCAGCAGACTTCCCCTTAATGGCAGGCGGATAATCATAACGAGGCCGGAAGGACGCGGCGAAGAACTTTCGAGAATTTTGCGGGACAAAGGAGCGGAAGTAATATTGCTGCCAACAATAAGCACTCACATTATCCCTAATGCTCTTGACGGTGTGGATATATCGGGCTGGGACTGGACAGGTTTCACCAGTGTAACCGGCGTAGAGGCGTTTTTTGAGCTTCTGGGCAAGTCAGGGAGGGATATCCGAGAAATTGGCGGAGCTAAGATTGCGGCTATAGGTTCGGCAACGATGGAGGCTCTGCGGTCTCACGGCCTTAAAGTTGACTATGTGCCGGAGGTCTATGACGGGCGGCATCTTGCGGAAGGACTTTGCGGACACGGCGGGAAAATCTTAATGTTCAGGGCAGAAAACGGGACACCAGAGATAGAGGAAGTCTTCAGGAAATACGGAATTGCGGACAGAGAGGTTTGTATTTACGGCACGCGTTATGTAAAATTAACACGAGTTCCACAATATGCAGACATAATAATTTTCACATCGTCCTCAACAGTCAGGGGATTTGCCGCGAATACAGATACATTGCGGGAAGCAGAGGCGGTATGTATTGGGAGACAGACGGCAGATGAGGCGGTGAGGGCAGGTTTTACCCGTATAAAGATTGCGGAACAGGCTGACATTACGTCATTAGTGAAGGCTTGTACGTGATAAATATTTTATGATGGAGGTAGGTAGTTCATGCGTAAGTTTTTATTGGCAGTGCTTGCTGTTTCGCTGATGATTTCATTTGCGTTTGCTGAAGAACCTTTAAAAGAGGTTTCAGAAGATGTGGAGGAAATCATTGCTGAAATGTCCCCCGAAGAGTTAGCTCTGGTATCTTCTGAGATGTCAGATGAGAAGTATGAAAGCAAGTACATGGATATCGAGCTTACATCGAACCAGATTAACCTGTACGAGAACATTCCGTTTGCGCAGGGTTTCTGGAGGGGATCAATGCTCTATGCGCTTCACATGGATATTCTTGTTCCCGACAGCAAAGAACCAATGCCGTTAATCGTGTTCATAACCGGCGGAGGTTTCATCATGGCACCCAAGAACAACTGGATACAGCAGAGAATGAAACTTGCTGAGGCAGGCTATGTTGTTGCGAGCATCGAATACAGGTATGCGCCGCTGTCGAAATTCCCGCTTCCGTTGGAGGACTGCAAGACTGCAATACGCTGGCTTCGTGCCCATGCAAAAATGTATAACATTGACGCGGAACGTGTAGGAGTATTGGGCAACAGTGCTGGCGGGTACCTTTCAGCGTTTGTGGGAGTAACTAACGGAATGCCGGAGTTCGAGAAGGGTGATTTTCTGGATTATCCCAGCGATGTATTATGCGCGGCAGATATATTCGGGATTTCAGACCTTACGAACATCGGAATGGATTACGATGAAGAGAACCAGAAGGGTCATGCTTCAGCCGGAGCAACGGAAGCACTTTGGGCACTTGGAACGCCTACATTCGGCGGCAAGGACGGCGGGATACTCGCTCACCCTGAAGAAGCAGCATATGCCAGCCCTATAACCTACGTGAACGCGAAATCTGCTCCAATGCTCCTTATGCATGGCACAGCAGACACGCTGGTATCGCCGTCACAGACGGATTTGCTGTATCAGGCACTGAAGGCTAAGGGTGTTGAGGCAGAACGCTACGTAATCAAAAATGCGGCTCATGGCGGGCCTTACTGGGTGCAGGAGCCAGTGATGAAGATAATGGTTGACTTCTTTGACAGGTACATGAAGAAATAGCTGAAATAGTGTGATTATCGTGTTCCCTCTGTGAGAGATTGCAGGGGGAATTTTTTTTGCCGGCAAGAAAACAAAAACCCCGTAGCGGATACTTCAGAGGACGAACACTTAGGCCGCTCTAATGGTAAC
>CALAUZ010000274.1 GCA_937892105.1 uncultured Fretibacterium sp.
ACCAGTGACCTCTTCCGTGTGAAGGAAGCGCGCTAACCCCTGTGCCAATTGCCCACGTGGATAAAACATGAAAAATTTTACAGCAAACTATCACAAAGTCAAGGAATGCGGTAAAATTTTCCTATCCCAATATTCACTCAGGAGGAATAGAAATCATGAAAAAATATTTTGCGCTTGTTCCCGTTATCGTTCTCGCGTTATGTTCCATAGCATTCGCTGAGACCTTTGAGCTTCGTATCTCGACAACCCAGACAGAAACCTCAATGATATATGCGGGTCTGAAGGCTGCGGCGGACGAAATCAACACCAAGACCAACGGCGGAGTGAAGGTAACAATCTACCCATCTTCACAGCTAGGCGGAGAAGAAGACATGATTGACCAGGCCATCGCAGGAATAGGTATAGCAGTCCTCAGTGACGCCGGAAGAATGTCCAACTACGTCAACGACATCGGTATCTTCAACATGGCCTACTTCGCGGAAAATTACGATGCCGGTCTCAAAATCATGAACACTGCAACGTTCAAGAAGTGGACAGATGAGCTTGTTGGACAGGGCTTACGTATTCTCTGCTTCACCTACTATGACGGAGCAAGGTCATTCATGCAGAACAAGGAAGTTAAATCCCCAGCCGACCTCAAAGGTGTAGTTACACGCACACCCAGTGCGGCACCCTACAACGCTTCCATAAAGGCAATGGGGGCTACCCCTTACAACATAGCGTGGTCTGAAGTCTACAACGCAATACAGACGAAGATGATTGACGCGTGCGAGGTTCAGTACACTTCAGCAGTATCAACACACATCTACGAGGTCTGCAAGTACGTTGCAAAGACAGAACACATCAACCTATTTAACTGCTTAGTATGCGGAGAGGCGTGGTTCTCAAGGCTTCCTGACGAGTACAAGACGATAATCCTTGAGGCGTGCTACAACAACGGCGTAAAGAATGCCCGCGAGATTGAGGCGGCACAGGCTGACCTTGAGAAAGTCTTAATCGACAACGGAATGACAATCACCAATGTCGATAAGGACGAGTTCAAGAAGGCGGCAGAGGCAGGCTATGAGGAATTAGGCTGGACATCACTGCGCAAGGCAATCTACGAGGAAGCAGGGTTATAGTTCAAGAAGGGACACGGCGGGGAGCTGAAATGTTGCCCCGCTGTTTTTTTGCAGGGAAGGTGATATTTGTTATGAGGACGTTATACAGAAAGTTCTGCGATTTTGAACAATGGCTGGCGTTACTGCTTCTTGCAGGGATAACGCTTCTTGTGTTCATTGCCGCGTTGACGAGGACATTCGGCTACCCGATAAACTGGGCGCAAGATGCCGCACTCGTGATGTTTGCGTGGATGTGTTTTCTTGGAGGCGACATTGCAATACGGACAACTGGGTTAATCGGCGTTGATTTGTTCGTGAAAATGCTTCCGTTGAAGTTGCAAAAGCTGCTCGATATTGTGTTCAAGATTATCATTCTAGTATTCTTGGGCGCACTTGTAGTTTACGGCTTCCAGTATGCCAAAGGATATTCACGCAGAATGATTACAACGCTTAACATCTCTTATGCGTGGGTAACTTCATGCGTACCTGTTGGAGCGTTCCTGATGTTCATAAACACAGCGATAAA
Organism: uncultured Fretibacterium sp.; assembly: GCA_937892105.1. The sequence goes on from CALAUZ010000274.1 coordinate 1,627, forward strand.
TCTCGTTGATGTTATACGGGGGAGGTCGGCATAATGGGTACTGCGATAATAATCTTCCTTGTATTCCTAATTCTCGGAATGCCGGTAGCCTTTGCGATAGGTATCTCAGGTTTTGCGTTCTTCATCATCAAGAACCTGCCAATGAGCATACTGGTGCAGAAGTCAATATCGACGACGCAAAGTTTCACAATGCTTGCAATCCCGCTCTTTATTCTCGCCGGAAACCTCATGAATGCCACAGGAATAACCCGAAGACTAATGCGTCTTGCCAACGTTCTCACCGGCCACATGTGGGGAAACATAGGGCAGGTGTCATGCGTACTGTCGACATTAATGGGAGGAGTATCTGGTTCTGCTGTTGCTGACGCTGCAATGGAGACGCGAATACTAGGCCCAGAAATGACGCGTTTGGGTTACGCAAGGGGCTGGGCTGCTGCTGTGAACGGGCTGTCCGGCCTTATTGTTGCGACAATCCCTCCTTCAATGGGACTAATCATTTACGGGACAGTAGGCGAGGTATCAATAGGGCGGCTGTTCATGGCAGGTTGGGTTCCCGGACTTCTAATGATGGCACTGATGATGGTTGCGACGAGTATATCCGCACACAAGCTGGGTTACAGGCCAGAACACGACAAACCCGCCTCATTCCGCGAAATAATGCGTGAGCTTGCTTCGTCAATATGGGCGTTAATGTTCCCAATACTGCTTATAGTGCTTATACGTTTTGGGATAATGAGCCCTTCAGAGTCGGGAGCATTTGCGTGTGCTTACGCTGTATTTGTGGGGATAGTGATATACCGTGAACTGACATGGCCGGTACTCATTCAAACGCTGAAAGACTCCGTGAAGGATATTACAGTCATAACAATAATACTATGCTTCTCTGGGGTATTCGGTTATGGTATTGTTTTCGACAACCTCACGACAGCAATAGCTTCCGCCCTTGTTTCCGTAACGTCAAACTCGACACTGTTACTGTTCCTTGTAGTACTGTTCCTGTTACTGTGCGGGTGTTTCATGGAGACCACAGTTATTGCGCTGATACTGACACCGATACTTCTACCTGTAATGCAGAGGGTAGGTGTAGACCCTGTAGTGTTCGGAATGATAATGATGACCACTGTAACATTCGGCGTTATGACCCCTCCTGTGGGTACGGGGTTATATGCTGTGAGCGACATAATGGGCTGTCCTATACAGGAGACAGTGAAGTATGGGATTGCGTTCTATGTTGCAGTAATTCTTGTGGTGGCGTTCATGATATTTTTCCCTCAGGCTGTATTGTGGCTGCCTAATCTGGTTTACGGGGCATGATTTGCTGGCGAGTATGATTAAGAGATTAACCCCGTCATATTCGGCGGGGCTTTTTTGTGTGTCGGCTAATACTTCTCGTAGCCATTTCCTGACTTCTTCACGCTGATTACTCCTGGAGGTGTTATGTGCATTCCTGCAATGGGAATATTCTTCCATGCAGCATAATCCAGCAGGAATTTTCTTGACTGCACGGCCTTCACCGGATCAACGTCATACTTCACTGCTACATCAGGGTGAGGAAGCTGAATTTCCGGGAAGTGCATTATGTCCCCAGCAATGATGAGCTTCTCCCCATCTGCTTCGACCAAGTACGCTACATGGCCGGGAGTGTGCCCTGACGTATCTATTGCCCTTACACCCGGCACTACCTCATCACCAAACTGGAACGTATGTACTCCGTACAGCGACAATGCAGAGATTACCGCCTCATTCTTGAGTTCGTTGCACCAGTAATCACGCTCAGGCAATGACACGTACACTTCAGCGTTGGGGAACGATGCTTTGCCATCTGCATCAACAAGTCCGCCGAAATGGTCAGGGTGAAGGTGTGTTATGAGGACGGTCTTAACGCCTGAGGGGTCAATGCCGTTTTCCGCGAGCTTCTGGAATATGTGGCCGTCCTTTAACCCAGCGTCAAAAAGTATCCCCTGTCCCTGAAACTTCACGTAGAATGCAAGTATCTGGCTCGGCATTTTTCCGTCTGGATAATATGCTGCCGACTGTTCTGGCTTTGCGTTGACTAGAAGCCCTGTGTCGCTCTGGCCCTGAACGTCAACAAGAGAGAGCGTTTCGATAGCCCCTGCATATGAACATGAGGCCATGAAGAGGGATATTACGAGCGCAACAAATATTCTGTTCATGATATGAAATCCTCCAATTCATGAAAATTTTTCACATAGGATTATAATAACGCAAAATTTCTTTCAGGAGGTCTTAATTTTGAAAAAATTTACAGCTAAATTCTTCACATCATTACTTCTTGTGCTTCTCGTTTCGTCATCATCATTCGCGGCAACACAGATTAACCGCCAGACATTCCCGCTTGAACGCAACGGCTACAAACTTCACCTTGAGTGCTTCTCGGTCGTATCGGAAGACAGCGATGATCCTCTGCTTCTTGTGCATGGCCTCACATACTCATCGCATGAGTTTGACGTTGACGTGAAGGATTACAGCCTCGCACGCTTCTTTGCGCGTAAGGGCTTCAGCGTGTGGCTTCTGGACATCGCGGGCTACGGAAACTCTCAGGAGATCGAGGACGGTTTCATGCCCAACTCGGATTACGCTGCGGAGGATATTGCTGCTGCGGCTCGTGTAATTCTCGAACATACGGGACGGAAAAGCCTCGATGTTCTGGGCTGGAGCTGGGGGACTGTAACATCAGGAAGGTTTGCGGCAAAATATCCTGATATGGTTCGCAGACTTGTGCTTTATGCCCCGATAGTTGCAGGACTTGCGGAAGTTGAGGTTACTGCGCCGTTTAACCATAACACATGGATACATGCTGCCGGAGATTTCCAGACGAATGCTGACAGGAGCATAAATTACGCCATAACAGAGCCTGATGTTGTAAACGCGTTCCAGTCAAACTGCTGGCGTTACGACAAGGAAAGCAGCCCTAACGGAGGACGCAGAGACCTTCTTGTTTCGCCGGAAAAGAGGTTAATCCCCACTGCTGAACTGAAAATGCCTGTCATGATTATTGCCGGTTCAAAGGACGATTACGTTTCGCCCGAATTGTGCGCTGAAGCCTTCGGGACATTGCAGAACAAGAAATCGCGCCTGAAGATTATTGATGGTGCCGCACATGCAATGATGATGGAGAAGCCTTACTTCCGACAGTTCAGGAGTAACGTATTAAATTTCCTTTGTGGAAGATAACTTGACGGGGAAAAAAAAGATAGTATAATTTCTCTCTGTCATGCCTCACCCTTTCGATGCGGGGGTGGCGGAATTGGTAGACGCGCAAGACTAAGGATCTTGTGGCCAATTAAGTGCCGTGGGAGTTCGATTCTCCCCCTCCGCACCATTATAGAAAACGCAGCCTCTTCGGTTTTCCCGCCGGAGAGGTTTTATTTTTGCCTGCACGCTATCTTTTGGGAAGAACCTCAAGCCAGTAACCGTCAGGGTCTTGAATGAAGTATATCCCCATTACCGTGTTCTCGAAGCATATGCAGCCCATCTCGCTGTGAAGTTTGTGTGCGGCATCGAAGTCGTCAGCCTCAAACGCAAGGTGAAACTCCTCTTCCCCAATGTCGTATTTCTGCGGGTGATCGGCAAGCCACGTGAGTTCAAGCTCGAAATCCGCCTCGTCATTGCCCACGTACACGATGATGTATGAGCCGTCGGGAGCTGTCTTGCGTCTGCGTTCTGTAAGCCCTAGAGCCTTGTTGTAGAACTCAAGGGAGCGTGTTAAGTCCTGAACGTTGTAGTTCTCGTGTATCATCTTGAATTTCATGGTGAAAATTCCTCCTGATTTAATGGGATAAGTATATTTTATCGTAACGCGCAAGAAGACTCCCACTTCTTATGAATTGCGCTAAGTTAAGTGAAGTATGCTATAATCCTCTACGTTGAATAACTGGAATAAAAGAAATTCCGACAACAAAATGAAAATAAAAGTGGTATCTACGGTGCGTAGGAAACTTGGACGAAATGTCCTAAACGCCTTTGGAGAGGATTTAACGGCCACACAGAAGTCTCAGAAACACTCTTGAAACATGGAGCTAATGTCAATGCTAGAGACTGTACAGTGAACTGTGTAAGATAACAATACACAGGAGGTTAGCAATATGTAAAGATGACAGACAGGAAAAACTCAAGATCAGCAATGATCTGCTTGATGCTATGCTAGTTGGGGTTAAAACTCAGGATGATTTGTGGGGCAAAGAGGGGTATCATCACTCAGCTTAACAAAGCCATCCTCGAACGCATCCTTAATGACGAAGGTCGTGTAGCAGGCAACAGCCGCAACGGCTACGGCAAGGAAACTCTCAAGAGCAACTTCGGACAACTTGAACTGTCCACTCCAAGAGACAGACACAGCACATTCAAACCGCAGATAATACCCAAGTGTTCGACTAAAGCTGCCATTCTTGAAGAGGCTATCTTTTCTCTGTACGCTAAAGGCATGACTGTAAGGGACATTCAAGCTACTTTACAGGATTTGTATCGCGTAGAAGTATCTCCTTCGCTCATCTCAAAAGTCACTGATGTGGTCAATGAGAAAGTTGAGCAGTGGGGTCTTTCCACAAAACTGTGTAAAGCTGATAAGAAAGTCGTGCAAAACCTGGGTCAAATTGTTTCTATAAACAGAAAACCTTACAGTCTCCTTAGGAGCCCTATATATCGGCATTACCGAGAGATGTTTCTTCAATGTAGTATTCTATATTTGCAGCCAAAGGTCGAACCATCAGCGAGATAAGACTCGATCTTCTCGTGCATATGAGATGATACTTCCTACTCTAAGAACCTGTCTTCACAATTTTAATGAACGTGATAAACACTGAAATGACAGTCCAT
>CALAUZ010000275.1 GCA_937892105.1 uncultured Fretibacterium sp.
ATAGTAGTCCAGACCTCTCACAAGTCTTTTGCTTAGGGTGTAAGTGAAGCCTAAACGTTCAAGACCAGCCCTGACCTCTGCGAAGTGTTCACGGCATTCATCGCAGAGTGAATCGAAGATGTCCGGTGCGCCGTCCGCAGCATGGCCGCAGGTTTCGTTCTTGCAGTCGAGTATGCGAAGAGGGTTGCGTTCAAGGCGTTCGAGACATGTTTCGCAGAGTTCGTCTTTGTGAGCTGTGAAGTATTCAACGAGTTTCTGACGGTATGCAGGTCTGCATTTCTCGCAGCCTACGGAGTTTATGACAACTTCAAGGTTCTTTAGTCCTAGCCTCCTGAACAACTCAATACTCAGTGCTATAACCTCAACATCAGCCATAGGCCCGGCAATCCCTAAACATTCCGCGTCAATCTGGTAGAACTGGCGGTAACGGCCTTTCTGTGGCCTCTCGTGGCGGAACATAGGCCCCCAATTCCAGAGTTTTGCGTTTGCTCCCTGCGCGCACAGGTTGTTCTCGATTGCCGCCCTCATCACTCCGGCTGTTGCTTCAGGCCGTAATGTAATGCTTCTTCCTCCCCTGTCATTGAACGTATACATTTCCTTCTCCACAATGTCAGTGGTTTCGCCGACTCCGCGTGAGAATAACTCTGTGTGTTCAAAAATTGGCAGATGTATTTCCCTGAAGCCGAAGTCATGCATTGTTTCTGACGCTGTGTGAATGATATATGACCATTTCCATGATTCTGCTGGTAAAATATCTCTTGTTCCTCTTGGCGCATTGATAGCTGCCATTTTTATTAATCACTCCCTGCGAAATTACTATCATTAGACTTACGATATATAATACAACATAAATGGGAATATTTTTTCGTTCAAAGGAGGAATTTTATTTGCAGGATATATACTATACACAACGCAAACGTTTCGGCGAAATTCTCCGCGAATATGACTTAGTAAGCCAGGACTCCCTCGATAAAGCTCTCTTGATACAGAAGACATCTGAAAAACGTCTCGGCGAAATCCTCGTATCATTAGGAGCATTAACCCCCACCCAAGTCGCTGAAACACTCGCTGTCCAGCTTGAGTTACAGTTCATTCAACTGGATCGCTATCAGGCTCAGGACGAGGCTCTGAAGATGATACCGCGCAATGTCGCCGAAAGATTACAGCTCATACCCTTAAAGCTCGATGATGATGACACACTCCTCGTTACCATGTCTGACCCTCTGGATATTCTGGCTCAGGACGAGATAAAACTCCTCACAGGCCACAACATTCGCATAGCAGCGTCAGGCGAGGACGATATCAGCCGCAACCTTTCACGCATATATGAGTTCTCCGCAAACCTTGAGGGCGCAATGTCCGACACAATGGAGGCCGGCGACGCTTATACCCCTCTGGCCGCAACTACTGCTACCATGAACCCCGATGATGCACCTTTAATCGAACTCGTCAACAACGCAATCCAGCAGGCAGTACGGGAAAACGCTTCTGATATCCACTTCGAGGCTTACGAACAAATGAGCCGAATACGCTTCAGGGTTGACGGCGCATTATACATTCACCATCAATATCCGGCAGTAGTTCAGCCAGCAGTCATTTCCAGACTTAAAATTATGGCTGGCATGGATATTGCCGAAAAAAGAAAACCTCAAGACGGACGAATATTAACCATTATTGATGGAAGACACATAGATTTGCGCGTTAGTTCACTTCCCACTATGAGCGGCGAAAAAGTTGTCTTGCGTATACTTGACCGTGATAAATCGTTCGTTGAGCTGGAACAGTTAGGTCTTGATGACGAAGACATGATGTATGTTGAGAAATTTTGCGCTACACCTTGGGGAATGATGTTGGCTACTGGCCCTACAGGTTCAGGCAAATCTACAACACTTTACTCCATGCTAAAAAAAATCAGCAACCCTGACATCAATATCATCACCGTTGAAGACCCCGTAGAATTCTATATAGCAGGAATAAATCAGGTAAACGTCAATGAGAAAGCAGGTTTAACGTTCGACAGCGCATTACGTTCCATATTGAGGCAAGACCCCGACAAAATCATGATAGGTGAGATACGCGACACACCAACCGCACAGATTGCCATACGTTCAGCGTTGACGGGACATTTCGTTCTGTCTTCACTTCACACAAATGACGCTCCAAGTGCCGCAGTCCGTATGATTGACATGGGGGTAGCTCCGTTCCTTCTTGCTGCCTCATTGACAGGGGTAATCGCTCAACGTCTCGTAAGGTGTCTCTGTCCTCACTGCAAGGAAGAATACGAACTTGATGAAGTAAGCTGCCAGAGATTAGGTGTTCCTGCCGGAAGTACAGCGTTCAAGCCTGTGGGGTGTCAGCATTGCAGACATGGTTACAGGGGAAGAAGGGGCATATATGAGATAATGATGTTGAATGACCACCTTCGCGAAATGATAATCAAAGGTGCTGACGCTATGGAACTTAGAAACGTTGCAATAGAAGACGGAATGAAGACATTAAGGCATTCTGGAATTAATGCGGCATTGGCTGGATATACATCAATGGAGGAGATATTAAGTGCAACAGTTTAATAACCCGGATTTAGAACAACTCATAAAATTAGCCATCGAAGACGGCGCAAGTGATATTCATCTCAGCTCAGGCTGCTTCCCGGCATTAAGGGTTCACGGAGAGTTGAATTACATTGAAAGCTCCGTTGTGTTCTCGAAAGAAGCTCTGGAAAAGTTCATCAGCGAAATTCTTACAGACGCACAGTACGAACGTTTCAACAGGACAGGCGATTTAGATTTTGCGTTCATGTACGGTACTCAGAGGTTCAGGGGCAGTGCTTACCGTGAAATGAACGGTGTATCACTGACATTCAGGCTCGTACCAACAGTGATACATTCACTCGATGAACTCGGCCTCCCTCCAATACTGAAAACAATGTCCCAGAAGCACAGAGGTTTATTCCTCGCCACAGGCCCGACAGGACACGGCAAAAGTTCAACCCTCGCCGCAATAATCAGCGAGATTAACCATAACCGCAAGGCTCACATAGTTACGATTGAAGACCCGATCGAGTACATTCACACTCCGGCAATCTCCGTCATTCATCAGCGCGAAATAGGCCATGACACAGAGAATTTTGCTTCGGGAATAAGGCACGTTCTGCGACAAGACCCTGACGTTATAATGATTGGAGAAATGCGGGATCTTGAGACCATCGGTGCGGCAATAACTGCGGCAGAAACAGGACACCTTGTCTTCGGAACTCTCCACACTCAGGACGCTTCACAGTCAATCGAGCGTATTGTTGACGTTTTCCCGCCTCACCAGCAGAACCAGATACGCCTCCAGCTTGCATATACACTTCTGGGAATATGCTCACAGCAGTTAATCCCACGCGATGACATTAAAGGCCGTGTTTGCGCAACCGAAATATTAATTACTACACCTGCTATACGTGCAAGCATACGTGAGGGCAAAATCAGCAGTATCCGCAATGCCATGCTTACAGGAATGAGCTTTGGTATGCATACAATGGAGCAGGATTTAGTACACTTGTTCAAGGACGGCAAGATTTCACGTTCTACGGCAAAGGATTTCGCGTATGACCAGGCAGAAATAGAACGGGTAATGTCGTCAAAACATTAACGGCCTCGTGTTTGTATGGATAACAGACGGCAAAGGCTGGCTTTCAGCAAAACACAACCGACAGGAAATATTTTATGTATTGGATACGCTCTATAACATCACTGAATTTAGAACACGGAATATTTCACAATCTCTTCAACACATAAAAACACCCCTCTGCTAAACACAGGGGGCTCTGACTATTTTAGCACTGTCTCTACTTTGGTGCTGAATTGTTACTCCTCGACTTGAAGTCCTCGTATGCCAGCTTTATCCCGTCCCTCAAGCTCGTATGTGCCTTCCAGCCCAATGCTTCGGCCTTGCTAACGTCCATGACTTTGCGGGGAGTACCGTTTGGCTTTGATGTGTCCCAGAGTATCTCGCCATCATAGCCCACAACTTCAGCTACAAGGCTGGTCAAATCCTTTATGGTTATCTCTTTCCCTGTACCAGCATTGACGGTCTCATTGCCGGAGTAATGGTTCATCAGGTATACGCATAATTCTGCGAGGTCTTCAACGTACAGGAACTCACGCAACGGGCTTCCATCTCCCCAGCATGTTACGGACTTTTTCCCGGCGATTTTGGCTTCGTGGAAACGCCGGATTAACGCTGGCATTACGTGAGAGTGTTCGGGGTGATAGTTGTCGCCAGGCCCGTAGAGGTTGCAGGGCATTACGGAGATGTAGTCTGTACCGTACTGTGTGTTGAGGTATTCGCAGTATTTTAGGCCGGAGATTTTTGCGAGTGCATATGCTTCGTTGGTCTTCTCAAGGTAGCCGGATAAAAGGTATTCTTCCTTTATGGGCTGAGGGGACATTCTGGGATAAATGCATGATGAGCCAAGAAATTCCAGCTTCTTACAGCCATTCTTCCAGGCTGAATGTATGACGTTCATCTCAATCATCATGTTCTGGAACATAAAATCAGCCAATGCCTCAGAGTTCGCTGCAATCCCGCCTACCTTTGCCGCCGCAACAAACACATATTTCGGCCTCTCACGCTCAAAGAATGCCTCAACATCTGCCTGACGTTCCAAATCCAGTTCTGAATGTGTACGGGTAATTATGTTCTTGTAACCCTGCTTCTGAAGCTCCCTGAATATTGCTCCGCCTACCATGCCTCTGTGTCCGGCAACATATATTTTTGCTTCTCTGTCCATTATCATCATTCCTCATGTAGAATTTGCTGTAATAATATCACTCTTTAGACTGGAGATTATGACATGAACAGTTTGCTTTTGCATATATGCTGCGCTCCCGATGCCTGCATTCCAATACCTGATTTATTGTCGGAAGGCTGGAAGGTCTACGGCTTCTTCTATGGCTCGAACATTCACCCGTATAACGAGTATATCCGCAGGCTAGAGGCTGTGAACGCTGTAACATCACACAATGCAATCCCCTGTGAGCTGTCGAATTACTGTCCCGATGAATGGCTTGAAGGCGTAAAGGGTCTCGAATATGAACCCGAAGGCGGAAAGAGATGTGCGGAATGCTTCAGGTTACAGTTTGAGGCTTCAGCACGTGAGGCATTGCGATTGGGCTGTGAGTATCTCTGTACTACCCTGACAATAAGCCCGCACAAGAATGTGAAACTGATTAACACTCTTGGCGAAAGTATTGCGAGTGAACACGGCCTGAAGTGGCTTTCCCGAATATGGCGGAAGAATAATGGCTTTCTGCGTTCGGTGAAGCTGTCGAAAGAGATGGGGCTGTATCGTCAGAATTACTGCGGCTGCGTATTCAGTATGAGAGAATAAAAATTATCCCCAGCAATCTTTCACTGGGGGGTTATTATTCTCAGTCCTGCCATTTGAACGGAGGCTCTGTGTAACCGTAAAAGGCATATTGCGCTCCAATACGTTCCGCCCAACCCCTGTTGCCGTAATCATAATGCCACCACTCGGAAGGATAGTTGCTGAACCCTGCCTCAGTCATTACACGCAAAAGTATATGCCTGTTCTCGCGGGCAACAACATTTCCCTTGTCGGGGTCATCGTAGTAGCCGGTGTTTGAATGTTCTTCGGTCTCATCGAAATTCCCACCCATATTCAGGTAATGCCCGAACTTGTCCGCAATAGTAAGGTCTACAGCACCTCCCGTTAGGTGTCCTGAAACAGTGCCATCGTCCCTTGAGGGTACAGCCACAAACTCGCTTGCATGTTCATGTATCTCGCATTCAGCTACTCCCTTAGCCCTTAGCCTCGCACTCATCTTCGCAAACAGCAGGGATTGCAATTCGTAACTCCTCCAGCCGTCCCAGATGACAAGCCTAAAACCTTCAGGGAGAATTTCAGCGGCCTTCAACAGACGTTCGTAGACGCTTTCACGCAGCCATACGTCAGAAATTGAGCCTGAAAGTCCCTCCCCGTAATACCAGCTCCGCGCAAGTATCTTCTCAGGATAAAGGCTTGCCTGCACAAGCGGTTCATGATTTTCTCTAAGCTCCAAAATGTTTATATTCCTCCTTAATATCTCACAGTCCTATAACTGATGGTATCAGCACCGTCAGGAACGGCAACAATATTATTACTGCCAGAACCGACAACGCTACAAGAATAAACGGCCATATCTCCCTGAACATTTCCCCTATAGGTATTCGTCCTAATGCTGCGACAATGTAATTGCACGCTCCAACAGGCGGAGTTATTAGCGCAATGGTAACGTTAAGCGTCATGACTATTCCGAACTGAAACGGACTTATTCCTGCTTTCATTGCAAGGGGAGTGAATATAGGTGTAAGCAGGGTAAGAACAGCAACTTCCTCCATAAACATTCCGATGATGAATATTATTGCGCTTAGGACAACCATCAACATGACAGGGTGTGCAAGAAGTCCAGAGTTTACGATTAACGCACTGAATGCCTGAGTTACTCGCTCATACTTCAGATACCACCCTGCAACAGAAGCAGCTCCCATTATGAGAAATATTGCGCTGGTGTTCCTGACAGTCTCATAAATGGAAAGGCATAAACCCTTCAGTGTAAGTTCCCCCGTAACGAAGAAGCCCACTACAATGCAGTACAGACAGGCCAATGCTCCCGACTCTGTTGGTGTAACGAAGCCGATGATTATTCCGCCCATTATGATTACCGGAGCAATGAGAGCCAGAACCGAACGTCCCAATATCGCCCATTTATGCTTGTACACTTCCTCAGTGTCAGTGATGGGGACATTGTACTTTCGGGAATAGTACCAGTTCATGACCATAAAGGCTGTTCCCAGAATGAGACCGGGTATCACTCCTGCCGCAAAAAGTCCGCCTATTGAGGTATTAGTTAGGGAAGCGTAGATTATCATGAAGATTGACGGGGGTATTATAGGGCCGATTAGCGAGCTTCCAGCAGTTATGCCTGCCGAATATGCTTTGGGGAAACCCTCTTTCTCCATTGCCGGAATCAGTATCGCTCCCAATGCCGCAGCATCAGCTGTTGCGCTTCCGTTTACACCTGCGAAGACTACACTTCCCACAACGTTCACATAGCCCAGTCCTCCCCGTACACGCCCTACAATGAGCCTGCTAAATTCTATGAGCCTGTCTGTAAGCCCTGACCTGTTCATGAGAGTGCCTGTGAGTATGAAGAATGGCATTGCCATAAGCGTGAAACCGTCCATTCCGCCATAAAACTGCTGAGGTATAACACGTAACAATGTCAGATTTCCCGTGCCTATTAACCCTAAAAGGCTCGTCATTAACAACGCCGCATAAAGCGGAACGCCTATAAGCATTTGCAGTATGAACAGGAAGAAAAGTATGATGTCATACATTGGGGATTAACCTTCCTTCCTGCCAAAGAACTTTAAGCACAGAACCGCAAGAAATACAGCCATTCCTGCCGGAACAGCCATTAACGGTACAGCGCGGGGAATGTGAAGTGCCATAGTCCTCATAGTCCAGCCTCCCATGACATTCACGCTTCCATAGTAGATTAATACTCCGAGTATTACAGCCTCAATCACGAACGATACAAATCTGCACAGCCTCCTCAAAGTTTCAGGGAGCATTCTCACCGCGAAATCAATCGACATGTTATCGCCTTCCCAACATGCCGCCGAAGCTCCGGCAAGAACGCACCATACGAGTGTGATACGTGCAAGTTCCTCCGTCCATACCAGATTTATTCCAGCCTGACGCGCGATTATTCCTGCGATTATGTCTGCGATGTTGACTACCAGAAATATGCAGGCAAAAATCCCCGATGACAGCGCGAGAAACTTACTGAGCTTTTGCATTTGCACTTTCAGAATCGCGAAGAGCCATATCCAGCCATTTCGGGTCTTCAATCCTCTTTTTGAGCCACTCGATATAACCAGGCTGTCCAATCTCGCGGAACTCCTTCATCTCCTCAGCATTGGGGGCGTAAACATTCATTCCTTTTCTGCGGCATTCCTCGACCTGTTCACTGTCCTGTGCCTCTATGCGTGTTCGGGTTAATGCGTTTGCTTCTTTTCCGGCCTCAATGATGGCCTGGCGTTCTGAATCTGTCAGTGAGTTGTAGAGATCGCCGTTGATGATGAGGAACTGGTCGGAATACTGTATGTTTGCCAGCGTCATGTACTTCTGCACTTCGGTCAGGCTTCCCAGAAGTATGTAGAACGCAGGGTTCATCTGTCCGTCAACAACTCCTGTCTTGAGAGCCATATACACTTCACCCCATGGAATAGGTGTTCCAGTTGCGCCGAAAGCCTGGAAGATTGCTATCTGGCCTTCGTCCATTGCCCTGAACTTGAGGCCGTTAAAATCCTTTGGGCTGTGTATTTCCTTCTTGGAGTTCGTGAACGCAAGGAAGCCTCCCTCCTCGACAACCTCAAGCATTACGCAGCCTGTACGTTCGGTGAATAACGCTTTGAGTGCGGCCATGTACTCGCTTGTGTCGAAGAAAATGTGAGCGGCCTTGTAGGAGTTGAACATGAAAGGTATTGCTGACGGGTAAAGCTCAGGGAGAACGGTACCGAGAGCGTTGAATGATGCGATGTCTGCGAGAGGCTGATTGAGACCTTCACGCATTATAAGCTCCATTCTCTGTTCCTCGCTGCCTAACTGTTCGTCCGGATATATCTCGAACTTTATGCTTCCGTTGGTCTTTGCGGTAACTCTTTCGGTGAACTCCTTAACGAAGTAATGCTGAATGTTGACTTCAGGGTCTGCTGTGCCCTGATGTGAAATCTTTATGACCGTCTCAGAGTAAGACGGAAGGGCTGATAGAATGAGAACGGAAATTACGGAGAAGAGTACGAATTTTCGTGTCATAGATGATGAACCTCCTGTGTGAAAATAAATTGCCCAAACGTTCAAGCTGTGCAAATTATAACAGTAAGACATGCGGCACGGACACAATGTTATATGCTACATCTCAATCATTTAGGTATAATTCTCATTAATCACATAAACTTTCAGGGGGTAATACGACATGCAACAGTTATATGCGACATGGAGAATGTCATACATTGAGGCACCGAAACACGAAGGGTGTATATTCTGTGATTTTCCGGCGGAACATAAGGACGATGAACACTTTATCGTTCACAGGGGGGAAAATTGCTTCGTCATAATGAACCTTTATCCCTACAATCCAGGACACATGATGGTGATACCCTACAGGCACACGAACATCTACGAGACATTGACGCAGGAAGAAGTCCTCGAACTTCACAGTCTGACCGCAAAAGCAATAGCCGTCCTCAAAAAGGTAATGCGTCCAGACGGCTTCAACATGGGTATCAATCTAGGCCAGACGGCAGGGGCAGGAGTAGCAGGTCATCTTCACCGTCATATAGTACCGAGATGGAACGGCGATAATAACTTTATGCCTGTTCTCAGTGATACGCGGGTTTTGTCGGACGCAATCGCTAACTCGTGGCGCAAGATAAAAGATGCCTGGAACGAGTGCCTATAGTGAACCTGCAAATCCAGCGACATATGATGAGAAGATAAAACGCTCGGTGTTCATTGCGAACGTAACACCCTGTCATGATGAGGAGGAAGCACGCAGCTTTCTCGCGCTCATAACCTCACAGCACAGGGACGCAACGCATAACTGCCGGGCGTATATATTTTCTGACGGAACGGAATACAGCTCTGACGATGGCGAACCTTCCGGGACAGCAGGGAAACCTATTCTAAACGCCATAAAACGCTCTGGCCTTGTGAACGTTATGGTTGTAGTTACGAGGTATTTCGGGGGAGTTAAGCTGGGAGTCAGGGGACTTATTGACGCATACGGTGATGCTGCGGCTAAGGCTCTGGATATTGCCGGTAGAGTTGAGAGGGTTCCTGTGTCAGCTTTGAGGATTACGCTGGGTTACAATGCTGTCGGAAATATCACTCGGCTTCTTGAAGGTGCAGGTGCGTTGGGTATGACGTGGAATTACGGGGAGAATGTGAGTGTGTCATGCGATGTTCCTGTGAGTGAGTGCGGGAGGATTGAGGGTGAACTTGTGGAGCTTGAGGCGAGAGGGATAATATCAGGCTGGGAGATGAAGCCCTGCTGAAGCTACGGCAGGGAGTAATTTATTTGTTCGTCTCTTACCGTTGCAGGTTCTGAGTGCCCAGAATAAAGCACAGTGCGTTCTGGGAGTGCCAATATCTTTCGTATGCTATCGTGCAAATCCTTAGGGTCTGTCAAGTAAACTGTGTAAAATATATTTATGCTACATGAATTAGTCTCTCAGCAAACTTCACATACCAGTTAGTAACAGGCATAGTCCAC
>CALAUZ010000276.1 GCA_937892105.1 uncultured Fretibacterium sp.
AATGTCAGTTGCTTAAGTTTTCTGCGGAGCCGTTTGAAACGCTCCACGCCCTTGTCTATCTCCTTCATGACGCGTTCGGGGGTGTGTTGCTTTTCCAGTATCTCCAAAATTATCTTACGCTCATTTGGCGTGATTGAGGGTCTTCCTGTCTCCGTGAGCAGGTACTTTACGGCATGACGCATGATGTCTGGAACATCCGTAAGGTCGTACTCCACCTTTACCGCTTGATTGGAGGGTTTTGGGTTTTCAGGGAGCGTTGGTTGTGTCTCATCGCTGGGAGTTGGAGTAGGTGCTGAAAGAGACGCAGAATTATCTGAATTTTCGGAGAGTTCATTGACTCTCCCTGTTAAGGTTAGGTTTTGATTCTCTCTCTCTCTCAAAATCTCTGGAACAGAATCTTCTCGGAAATTTTCTTCAGGGGGTACTGAAATTTTTTGCACCATGCCGCTGTTTTCCGAGTTATCATCCCCGTTGTCATCCCAATGAAGAATGATGAAGTCGCTAGCCAGATTCCATTTTGGATTGCTGGGAGATTTGCGCAATTTACGTATGATGAAGCCTTCATTGATGAGCCAATTCAAATGCGCACGAATTGTCCGAGTTGACCTGTCAGCGGCCTTAGCAAGAGTGCTTACGTAAACGCGAGCCATGTGGTTATGTATGTTGCAGAATGACCGCAGTATGTTGTATGTGTTCTTGATTGATGGCGGTATGCTTCCGTTTCTTGTTATCGCTATTGGTATTATGCTGAACGTGAACATGATATAATCATCCTTACTTACTTAATTATTTTTTTTATTAACATGATATAATCATCCTTACTTACTTAATTATTTTTTTTATTAATATAGAGTATAACATACTCAGGCTCGCGGTGGAATATATCGCGGCCACTTTTTTTTATCGCACAAAAAGACCCCGCCAAGCAATGAAGACAAGAGAACATGTATAGTTTATGTATGTTTCTTTGGAGAAGGATAAATAGAATATCCCGTAATTTTATCTGCGCTAATTGCGAAAAAAGAGCAAAATAGGTTAATTGACAAGCTAAAAGCACGAAATAGAATGATAGCAAGGAGGGAGAAAATGCTATTAGAGTATACATGCAGAAATTTCCGTTCAATCAAAGACGAAATAAAGTTTTCGATGAGGAAGGCGACTGTAGAAGAAGCCGAAAACCGCGTAATGGAGTTCGGAGACAAGGGAATCGAAAGCGTGTCAGTGATATATGGTGCGAACGGTTCAGGCAAGAGCAATTTTATCTTGTCGCTAGAGTTTATGAAATACATGGTGGAAACGAGTATGCTGTTTCAGCTTGGCGAGCCAGTGAGAGTATCACCGCATAAACTTTCAAGAAGAGATGAGCCGACTTCATTCAATATTCAGTTTACGTCAGAAGGGATAAGGTACGCTTATGGATTTTCAGTTCTTTACGGCAACATATCGGAAGAGTACCTGTATTATTTTCCGAATGGCAGACAGACGAAGATATTTGAGCGCAAAGGGCAAAAAATCCAAGCAGGGAGCAAATACAAGTCTTCATTTGGATTGAGCCTTGAAGCCCTGAAAGAGAACCGTCTATTTCTGTCATGTGCGGCAAATTTTTCGCAGTCGGAAGAAGTGCGCCAAGCATTTATGTTTTTCCGAGAAGGACTTGTAGTGTACCGAGTGAATGTAGATGAGCCACGTGCAAACAACTGGTACGAGTATAGTGTGAATTTGATGAACGAGAAGCCAGACGTGAAAGCGCAATTTCTGAAGGTATTGGAGTATCTCGGTACAGGAATAATAGACGTAAGGCCGGAGCTTAGACATTACAAGGCGGAAGACATAGCAGAGAAAATGCCCCAGCCAATACGCGAAATATTATTGTCGCAAGAAAGGGAAGGCGGTGTCATAACCAATTTTAAAGCGAAGATGATATACCCAGAATTTGAGACAGATTTACTGACGGAAGAAGGTACAGGTATCCAGAAAATGTTTCAGATGATATGCCCATTGCTAGACATAATCATGACAGGGAAGACGATAATCTGTGATGAAATCGAGACAGGGTTACATGAGTCAGTAGTGCGTCAGATAATCGAGCTTTTCTATCATCTTGAGCCTAAGAGCGAGTCGCAACTGATATTTACGACACATGATACGAGCCTTCTTGGAGGCGGGCTATTTAGGCGCGGGCAGATATGGTTTACGGAGCTGAAGCCAGACCGTAGCACAGATTTATACTCACTTGCGGAGGTAAGGAATGTACGTAAGGGAGAGAGTTTAAGTCGTGGGTATATGGAAGGCAGGTATGGAGCAGTGCCAGTCCTGAATCGTGCTGCGCTTGAGATGTTTGCGGGTATGCAATGAGAAAGATAACGTTTGAAGAGCGTCTTGTAGGCACACGCGAATCGAGAGCCGTAAAAGTATTCAGCATAGAAGACATAGAGAGCCATTTCAATGAGACATTAGAGCGTATAAGGATACAGCTTGTAGTTGAGTGTGATTTGTCAGCAGGCGGTAAAGCTGAAGAGGGAGCAGAAATATTGCGTTCTCAGGTAGTGTTTGTCGAGAGCGCATATGATTATTTCCTGCATGAACTAATCCGGCTTGGAGTGCTTAATATATTTGCAGGTGAATGGCCAGAAGATGGGAGTGCTTACTTAGAGCTTCAGCTTTCGTTGGGAGTGTTGAAGAAGGCTTTGTCGTGTAGTGAGGTAGAAGACTGGCTAACAGACTGGATAACCGATAAATATTCTCATGTAACGCTGATGGATTATCCTAGCTTGAAGGATATATGCGGTCTGCTTGGAATAAGTGTGAAGGAAGTTGCGGATTTGGCATTTTACAGGTTTGGTTCTGATGTTGATACGGAGCAAATGCTTGAGAATGAGCTTCATTCACTGTACCAGAGACGAAACCAGATAGCGCACCAGTCAGACAGGAAGATGGGGACTGCGGAGCGAGAAGAAATAAGCTGTGAGTATGTTGAAGAGAAAATCCATAATGTAAGGAAGGTAGTACTAGCGTTATGTGAGTTAGCGCGTAGCAAGGGACAAGAGAAAACGCGACACTTGAAAATAGGCAGCTGGATGAAGTCATTGCGTAGGGATTTGCTCTTGTTGTTGGAAGTCCGAATGTGCCAGATTGCGCAATTAAACGTCAGTCCTGCGTGAAATGCTAGAGCTACAAACCCGTCATATTATTGGTTTTGCATATCCCACATAATGAA
>CALAUZ010000277.1 GCA_937892105.1 uncultured Fretibacterium sp.
GGCAAACAGCTCTATTTATAGTTTAGCGGCTATCTGCCTCTTATTTCTACTCACTACTCGTTTTTATTCAAAAGAAATTTTCTCTGCGTTTTTTTGAGCATTTCCGTAACAACGTCAAGGGTATGTTTCCATTCGCTGAACACAAGATATTCTACATGCGTATGTTCATAGTAATAGCCAACGCTCAAATTAACTCCGCAAATTTTGCCGCAGAGAATGGTAATATCAGTTGATGATTGAGTATCAGCTTCTTTGAAGCCAGTTTCTGCAGCGATAAAATCTTTGAACTCCTTAGACACAGGAATATCATAAGTTTTGAAGTCAAAAGAATTGCGCCTGTCGAGTTCTAAGAAGTACATGTGGCTGTTCAGCTCGTTGTATATTTTCTCGTGATTTTTCCTGATAGACCATGAGCCTAAACATCCCGATTCTTCGCCATTCGTAATCAACAGAGAATGCCCTGAGTCTTTGAGCAGGTAAAGCATAGCGCATCCTGCTCTGTCATCGGCCCCAATACCAACACCAACATCGTATTCACCGCTGCTGTAAATTCCGTCTTCAAATACGACTTTGTGTTGACCGTCTTTTGAGAAGACAGTATCAGCGTGAGCGACTAATACAACTCTATCACTTCTTCGTCCAGGCACATAAACAAAATCGTCGAGCCCATCTGTTTCTTTCAGAATATTATATTTGTTATATCAAAAACATTAAATAAGTATAATTACTCTTGATTTTTAACTAAAATATGTACATCTTTACGTTTTATTGATATAATTTTAATCAGTGGCTATGTTTTTATTCTTATGACTGGAGGTTTAAGGTAACATTGCAGAATATTCAACAAGGAATTTATCGAAATATATCGTTGGAAGAATATCATTCAGGTCCAGGACTTGGTTCTTCAAATCTTTGTGAACTCAACCGCTCGCCTTTGCATTACATCACAACCATGAAAAATCCTCGACCTCAAACCCCAGCGATGAGACTCGGAACAGCTACACACTGTGCAATCCTTGAACCGGAACGCTTTGAAATTGAATATTCAAAAGCTCCTGATGTTGACAAGCGTACTAAAGACGGAAAAGCTATATGGAATGAACTGGAGCAGTCAGGGAAAATAGTTCTTAGCGCTGATGAGTATCTTAAAGTTATTGAAATGGCAAGTGCAATCAGACATCACAAATTAGCTTCGAAATTACTTCAAGGCGGTGCTCCCGAACAATCGATTTATTGGAAACAAAAAGTGTCTTCCTTAGA
>CALAUZ010000278.1 GCA_937892105.1 uncultured Fretibacterium sp.
TACCAGCAGAGAGTAGATTTTGACCTGTATTATATACATAATTGGAGTGTCTGGCTTGATATTATCATTATGCTTAAGACAATTAGAGAAGTTTTGAAAGGTTCAGGGGCATATTAAGGCAAAAAATAATCCCCCTTCCAGCAGGGGGGGGGGACTTCTATTCTTATCTATTTACATGGCGAATATCCGCAGCTGAAACAGTATTCACACCCCGAAATCATCTCCAGCGGCGCACCACAATCCGGACACAATAACGACTTGTCCATTCGACGTGCATTCAACACCTTACGGTTTATCAGTTTCTCCAGCAATAACGCTATCGCATCAGGTATTGACCTCGCTACATGGTCGTCATCACAGTTCAACATCCAGTATTCCTTCCCAGATAACCCCTTCAGCGTGTCGATAAAGTCCTCGAGGCTGCAGCCAGAACGCAGTCCTATCGAAATTACACGCGATAATGCCTCCGTCATTGCCTTCAATTCCGAACCAGATTTACCCACATTTATAAATATCTCGAATGGGTCTTTGCCGTCCAGGTTCAACGTTATGTATATGCTTCCCCATGGCGTAGTGTCCTTTATCGTCTTCCCAAAGACTACTAAGCCCGGCCGTTCCTTCACTCGCTTCGCTTTATCGTCCGGCAGGGGGTCCTCCTCCTTCTCCTCTTCCTTCTTCACCTCTATCGGCTGGTATGAACGTGAACCATCTCGGTATATCGTTATACCCTTGCACCCCATCTCGTAGCAATCCTCGTATACCCGCCTCACATCTTCTACAGTCGCACTGTTCGGAAGGTTCACCGTCTTGCTTATTCCGCTGTCCACTACCTGCGCAAATATCCCCGTTACATTCACATGCTGCTGCGTCGTTATGTCATAGGCCGTAACATATTCCGGTGATGATAAATGCCCGCCCGATGAACGGTATTCCGCACGAAGTTCCGGCGTTAGAAGCTTGTGCCAAAATTCCCTGTCCTCAAATCCTGAACCATCTACCTTCATTATACGTCTGTTCCAAGACCACGCGAAATTCGGCTCTATCCCTGAGCTGGTGTCCAGTATCATTGAGATTGAACCCGTCGGTGCGATTGACAGTCTCCGGCTGTTACGCATGTTTCCCCTAAACAAATTCGCAAGGATAAATTTCGCGTCCTCGTAGTCAAACTGTTCCAGCGTGTTTATCAGCGTAACTGGTATCTTCCCGCCGGACTTCATGTCCCTCAACATCGCACGGTATTCCCCGTTGTTCTCCGGCAGCTTCACTCCATCGAATAGTTCCCGCACTAAACCGTGTTCTGGAAATGCAGGTTTCCCAGCGTCCGTTACTATCTGTATCGTCGCACTTAACGCCGAACGCGCCAATGTCCCTCCAAGTTTACGGCAGAACGCATTGAATTTGTCCGAACCGTATACCACTCCCTGCATTATTGAGGCATCGGCTAATCCCATTATACCCAATCCTACAGGACGTATCGACTTCGTTCTCTGGCCTATCTTCTCCAATGGGTATGAGCAAGCGTCTATCACTAAATCCAAATAGTACGTCGAACGGAATACCTGCCCGCTGAATGCTTCCCAGTCGAATTTCTGCTCATCGTTCACAAACTTCTCTACGTTTATTGAACCTAGATTACAGCTCGTAAAGTTCGGCAATGGCTGTTCACCGCATGGGTTCGTCGCTTCTATGTCCCATTCAGTTCCGCCAAGCTTCAGAATATTATCCTGCCTCGCACGGTCTATGAAGAATACTCCTGGATCTCCTCGCTTCCATGCAGACTCGCATATGTGGTTCATTAGGTCTTTCGCCTTCACTGTCCTCACTATGCTTCCGTCTACACGCGAATGTAGGTCAAATTCTTCGTCATCACGCGCTGCCATCATTAGTTCGTCCGATACCGCTACTGATATGTTGAAGTATGACAGCTTCCCGTCTTCCGTCTTGCAGTCTATGAAGTCGTAGATATCAGGGTGGTCGTCAAACAGCATTCCCATTAATGCCGCCCGTCTCTTCCCGCCTTGTACTACTACTGCCCCCATAGTGTTCCACGTCTCCATAAATGATACCGGCCCTGACGCTTTACCGCCCGTTCCTCCCGCTATCTCGGAGCTGTGTTCCCGCAAATGCCCGAAGTTCCCGCCTACTCCGCCGCCAAATTTGCTGATTATGCTTGCGTTCTTCACACTGTCGAATATTCCTTCTATGCTGTCTGGAACAGTGATTACGAAACATGCAAATAATTGCTGGTTCTTCGTACGCGCTTCATATAACTTGCGGTAGTCATCATACGTCATCTCTTCAGGCGACTTGTAGATTATTGCCGCAAATTCTGGAATTACTGTCAGTCCAGCCGCCGCACTAAATAAACATGGCGAGTTAAACAGAAATCTCCGGCTTAATATGTCGTTCGCTATGTTCGTCTCTATCGTACGTATCCATGACACATCGTCTGTGTAGCTTACTTCCGCACTCGCTACCGTCCTTGATACACGCCGCGCAAATTCCTCAAAATCCTTCTCCTTGCGCATGGCCTTGATGCCGTTGTCGTAACGCTGTACAAAATACCGCTGTTCCAACAGCCACACCGCATTCTCAGATAACCGCGATGTTTCAGCCTTCTCCAGCGATGATAACTTTATGTCCTCGTCAAAGTAACTCTTTATGTCCTGTCTGCCCATTGTGGTGTTATGTAGTTCCCCTTTCGCAGAAAAATTACCCCCAGACACCCCGCTTCCGAGAGCCTGAGGGCTTCTTATGTCTTACCGCTGACGCTTTATCCTTTAGTCCTGAAACTCACGGTACAGCTTCACAAGCTTCGAGATTAGTCCGTTCTCAGGCTTTATACCGGCTATCGCAAATTCTATCCGCGATACTTCCGCACTCTCTGCGTTCCATGATATTGACGGCACAGATAATTCTGCTCCCAATACTTCACGGAATGCCTTAAACTCCTTCCCGTGTCCCGAAAACGCTGCTATAGGCCCTAATACCATCATCACTCCGTTTTCATCGTCCAGTAACCATGACTGTATCCCCGCAAAATCTATCCAGAATGATGATACCGCCGGCCTGGCCATTAACGCCTCTAATGCCGGTTTTAACGTTGGAGCGTCGCTAGTTATGCTGGAAAGTTCAGCTAAGTATATCCCTAGTGCTTCACCCTTGTCCTGGATAAAACATGAGATTGGGCTTATTGACGTGTCTAACTGCAATATACCGTCCTGTACCTTATGGAAATGCGGCAGTTTTGAAAGTTTAGAGAATACTTTTCCTGCGTAACCCTTTCGGCCAGTCTGCGAAACATATATTCCAGGTATCTTGAAGCCCTCGAACGTTACGTTGTCATTCACCGCTAACGATAATGGCCCCGTGAATAATCCCGTAAATTCTTCCTCGCTTATGCCAAATCGAAGCCTCAACTGCTTTACTACAAAGTCCCACACCGCCTTCACTGCCGGAACTTCAGGAACTTTCTTCAGATTGCCTATGTATATACAGCCTCCAAAGGCCGCTAGAGGGGTCTGCGTTCCCATTCCCGTAAGGTCAATGTATCCGCCCTTCACAGGAGTATGCTCCTTCATTGACGATGATACAATGTCAGCGTATTCTTTCTTCATCGACTCTATGATATTAATTCCAGACTTTATGATGAATTTATCCGATAACCTCTCGAATGCAAACTCAACGTTCAACGGTTCGTCAAATATTTCCGAAGGCTTGAAGTCTTCATCACCGTCTATCGCCTCTAACGTCTTGAAGTCCGCATGGATTAACGCAAAATCCCTCTCACTGAAACGACGCGTATTTTCTCCAAAAAGACGCAGTTTTTCATCTTTCAGGGCTGTCGTCGCAGATTGTACCTCCTTCAACGACGTTCCTAATATCACAAGGCCGCCTTCCGCTTTAACATAAAGTTCGTTGTCCAGCTTGTAGACTTCACCTTCACGTTCTGCCTTTATCATGCTCTCTGCCATCGACGATAACGGACTTCCTTCGCCTAATAACAGCTGCGCAAAATCCATAGCCTCAGCACTCCCGTCTGAAACCTTCCTCACGATTGGAGCTGCTTCCGGCGTTACGGTGAAGGCCATCTGGAAAAACATATCGTTACTTGCTATATCTTCCCTGTTCATACCGATTACCATTGCCGCCGACTTCAGGGGCGTGTTCTGCACGAATGAGCTGATTACTTCTATTCCTCCCAGTATCTCGTTCGACTGCTTTGAACCTAGTATTAATGGCATGAATACGTCGATGTTCTCCCTCGATATTAACCATCTAAGGAATTTTCCCGTGTCTTCAAGTTTCAAGGCCATGTATACTGCGTCCCCGCTGCGCTGGCTTAGTGCGTCCTCTGCTTTCAGCTCCACGCTCTCTTCCGGCGATAATATGGAACCTAGACTTAATCCGTATGATGCCGAAGCAAACGCTAGAAGCAACATCATCACAAGGCTCGTAACCTTCTTCACTATCTCTTTATCCTCCTTACAGAAACAAAATACCCCCCCGCATTTTCTACAGGAGGGCATAATAATTTTATCCCTTGTACGCCGTGTATATCTCAAGGAATGGCGATGGCTTTAATGACGCTCCTCCTACCAGTGCGCCGTCGATATCCTTCATGTTCAGAAGTTCTTTCGCGTTTGAACCCTTCACGCTCCCGCCATACAGTATCACCGCTTCGGGCTGGCCGATAAGTTCCCTGCTCCACTTGCAGACCTCTTCTGCCTGGTCTGGGGTTGCT
>CALAUZ010000279.1 GCA_937892105.1 uncultured Fretibacterium sp.
TTCTTGCCATCCAAGAACATCAATATTGCCTTTGAACGAATCACCAGACTCGGATCGGACAACGGATTCTCAGTGATTCGCAGGAGTTCTATTCTATCGTTCGATGTGCGTTCTTTCAGAGCTTTATATCGGGACATTCATCATTTACCTCGTTGTAGTTATTGCAAAACGCATTTATAAGCGATATAATTTACCTGTTTCTATCGCCTTAGATGCGTTTTGCTTTTCCGATTATACCCGGCACGAATTCGGCACGCAAGGACACACAATCGTTTCGTCAATAGTGCAAACGAGTATAGGAAAACGGCTGCTGCTGGATCAATAACAACGAGATCAAGTACTGAGGAGTACCATATGAGAAACAAAGGAACGTTGAATTCGAACGGCTGCGTTATCAGTATTGATGCACCTAGCGAACATCAGATACTTGTGGTTCAATCTATCATTCAATTCCTTTCCACTATGATTCCAATAACGTTTGCGAGGCGTATTGTAGCGTGCTTGTTACTCATTCTCGGCTATCAAACTACCCAGATTACTGACTTAACCGCTATGAAAAGAAGCACTGTCTATAATTTGTCGAAAAGTTTGAAGTCGGCTTTGATTTCTGGAAACATAGCCAGTCTGTTTGTCATGCAAAAAGGATGTGGTCGAAAACTCGTTGCAAAAGATATACTGTCTCAAATTGTCGAGACAATAGACAATGGCACATATACCAGTCTGCGACAAATACAGGCTATGTTGCGGACTAAATTTCAAATCGTTTTGTCTGTATCATCTGTCTCTCGACTCATATCAAGGCTGGGCATCAAACGTTTGAAAGCAAGTTCCTTCCCAGCAAAGGCAAATCCAGTCATTCAGCAGTCTTTTTACGACAATACCCTCCACCAGCTTATGCAAGATGCTCGAAATGGCAAGAACATTTTACTCTTTATGGATGCATCCCATTTTGTCCTTGGCTGTGATTTTCTGGGCTACATCTACGGTAAATCGCGACGTTTTGTACAAAGTTTTTCCGGAAGACAACGTTACAATGTCCTGGGCGCGTTGGACTATGTTACAAAACAAGTGCACACAATAGAAAATACAACATACATCACTGCGACTGAAGTAATGTCATTGATCAAGAATATTGCGGTTCACTATGGCACCTCTAAGCCAATACGGATCGTTCTAGACAATGCGAGATACCAGAAATGCGCGGCTGTGTCAGACTTATTGGAGTCGCTGAAAAAACGCTATGACATTGAGCTTGTCTATCTTCCCTCTTACAGTCCCAATCTCAACTTGATTGAGCGTTTGTGGAGGTTTGTAAAAATCAGAGTACGGTCCGAGTTCTTTACAGACTTCACTTCCTTTCGCAATTTCATTGATGAAACTATCGGTAGCACCAGCACTGAAAACAAAGCCTACATGGATTCACTCATTGGTGAAAAGATACAGCTATACACATCGCTTCAACCAATTGATGCTCATTCTTTTGTAATGCCCAAATAAGAGAAGGAAGAAAAGTGAATTATAACATGGCTTATTGCTTTGCCCTAAGCCGATATGCATCTGTATATCGGCTCTTTCGCTTGCAATGGTCGCCTTTACGATTCTATTTCTGAACTTCTGGCTTCATTTTTGAGAAATATTACACGTATATTTTCGAATAGGTGCATATCTAACTATTGGTGTACCTTGTCCAGATCTTTTTGCGAATGAGTATAGTAGATCGTTCGCTTAATAAGTACAAGCTGAAATGTGAACAAAACCAAGGTTTTCAGCCATTTGGCCGTTCTTCACTTGATTTAAGGTGGAAGGCGGACTACCACCAATAAAGCGAAAAGCCAATCAATTGACTTCTTGCTTTTCCAGAGCTTCTTCCACACCTTTGATTACTGTTATTATTTGTCGGTCAATCAGTTTTTGATCACCAATCTGCAAACACTGCAAACAGCAAAAAAGCAAGAAGAGCATTTTAGCGCTTCTTGCTATAAGGTAAACAGAACGTATTACATCATGCTGCGATACAATATCTTGATTTCCTCCACGCTGGTATCGCGGGGGTTGCCAGGGCGACAAGCGTCGGTGAAGGCGCTGTCGGACAGGAACTGCACGTCCTCTTCCTTCAGAATACCCTTCAGGTCAGCAGGAATCCCCACGTCAGCAGAGAGCTTCTTCACAGCATTAATCGTCGCCTCGCAAGCCTCATCATCAGTCATTGCGCCAATGCCCTCAACTCCCATTGCTGCACCAATCGCACGATAACGTTTACCCGCTGCCGGAGCGTTGTACTCCAGACCGTAAGGGAGAATTATTGCACAGGCCACACCGTGAGGAGTGTCATACAGTGCCGAGAGTCCATGCGCCATACTGTGAACAATTCCTAGTCCTACGTTTGAGAAGCCCATACCAGCAATATACTGACCGAGTGCCATACCTTCACGTCCTGAGTCCTTGCCTGCCACTGCGTCCCTGAGTGAGTGGCTGATGAGCTTTATTGCCTCAAGGTGGAACATGTCAGATATTGCGCAATGTCCCTTTGTGATATAGCCCTCGATCGCGTGAGTCAGAGCGTCCATACCTGTAGATGCGGTGAGACCTTTGGGCATTGAGGCCATCATATCGGGGTCAACTACTGCGATTTCCGGAATGTCGTTAGTGTCGACACACACAAACTTGCGCTTCTTCTCTACGTCCGTAATCACATAGTTAATGGTAACTTCTGCGGCTGTACCTGCAGTCGTCGGAACTGCGATTGTGAAGACAGCATGTGCCTTTGTCGGAGCGACTCCCTCAAGACTCCTCACGTCAGCGAACTCGGGATTATTGATGATGATTCCTACTGCCTTTGCGGTATCCATTGCCGAGCCTCCGCCGATAGCTACGATCGAGTCTGCCTGTGCTGCCTTGAAAGCCGCGACTCCATTCTGTACGTTCTCAATCGTGGGGTTAGGCTTAATGTCGCTATAGACTTCGTAGGCTATTCCGGCCTTGTCGAGGAGGTCAGTAACTTTCTTGCTGACTCCGAACTTCACTAGGCTTGCGTCAGTGCACACAAAGACTTTCTTTTTTCCGCGTGCCTTGAGGTCTGAAGGGATATTCTCAATAGCTCCCTTACCGTGATACGAAATGTTGTTAAGTACGATACGACTTACCATTGATGTAACTCCTCCTTTAAGATAAATACCCTTCGCGGGCTTTGACTCCGAATCTGCCTTCAAGCAAATGCATCTGCTCATCAGTGATTGTGTTGACTAGCGGGAGATGAGCTATCTTCATGTAAATTTCTGCGGCCTTTTCCGCTGTCTCAATAAGCCCGAACGCTTCATCAAGGTCAACGCCAGCTCCATACAGTCCATGCTGTGCCCACACGACAAGCCGAGCAGTCTTCATCTTCTCTGCCGTAGCTTCGCCGATCTCGTTCGTCCCGCAGAGCATCCACGGCAATACATTTACGCCGTCAGGGAACACAACAATGCATTCTGTGCACATCTGCCATAACGTCCGGGTAAAGGCTTTCTCGTCTAGTGAGTGTATGTAGGTCATCGCAAGCAGGTTAGTGGGGTGGCAGTGCATTACGACTCTGTTCGCAGGGTTTACGCTGATTCTTACGGCATGGCTCATCATGTGCGCAGGAAACTCGCTCGTGAATTTTCCGCCGTCAGTGAATCCCCATAAAAGCTGGGCATTCGTGCCTCCGTCAACTATCTTCACTAGGCCAAGATTCACATCAGGAGCATACTGCACATTCTTGAAGTACTTTCCTGTTCCGGTAACCAGAAAATATTTGCCGTCAAGAGTCGGAGCGTTAAAGCCCGTCGGAATTGTGCGTAATACTCTGTTCACGTCTCCGTATTCCCTCACGTCAGACTCCTCAAGCATAAGTGAGATATTGCCTCCGTTGCGTTCGTCCCAGCCGTGAGCATACATGTTTGTGCAGGTGCGAATCATCTCCACCATAAACGGAGCGGTCATTATGTCCCTCATGGTCTATCCTCTTTTGCTGAGCACTTCAGCCTCGTACTTCTGGACTCCCGCAAACCATTCACGGTCTAAAGGTTTTCCGCATACTCCGCAATACTCGTCCCACACGTCCCCAAACGGCAGAGTCTTCAGCTCGTCCTGAACCACGAATAATTTCGTCAGCTCTGATTTGTCCTGAAGTGCTTTAAGCTCGTCGACAGGCTGGAGCAGTGCGAAGAGTAATGCTTTCTGGAGATTACGATAGCCCATAGTCCACGCAGCTATACGGTTTATTGACGCGTCGAAGTAGTCAAGAGCAATGTTCACTCGTCCCTTGAGGCCTCCACAGCGAACTATCTCGCGGGCAATCTCTCGTGTCTCGTCATCAAACAGAACAACGTGATCCGAATCCCAGCGTATAGGCCTCGTGATGTGTAAAGCTATCTCGTCGAAAAATGCCAGTAATGCAGGAATCTTGTCGCTCACAACTTCAGTGGGGTGATAGTGCCCATTGTCCATTAACGGAATGCACTTATCCCTGTTATAGGCGGCATAGCTCAAAGCAAACTCTGCACTGCCGACCGTGTAAGCCTCGACACCGATTCCGAAAACTTTGCTCTCAATGCAGGGCTTCACTTTCTTGAAGTCGTAAGGCTCTGTGAGTATTGCGTCAATCGATTCACGATACCTGACTCTCGGCCCTAACCTGTCTCCTGGAACGTCTTTGAATCCGTCTCCTGTCCAGATGTTCATCACGCAGGGCTGCCCTAACTCTTCGGCCAAGTACGAGCTTATGCGTATAGATGCTTTGCCGTGCTCAATCCAGAATTTGCGTGTGTCCTCATTGGGAGAAGCAAGCGTTAAGGGATCGCATTTCGGGTGTGAAAAGAATGTAGGGTTGAAATCACAGCCGAGCTTTCTTTCTTTGCAGAACTCTACCCATTTTGCGAAGTGTTTCGGTTCGAGCTTGTCCCTGTCTACCCAGTCAGTGCCGTCAAAGATTGCGTAGCTCGCGTGAAGATTCATCTTTGGTGTTCCGGGAATGAGGCTCATAACTTCGTCGAGGTCTGCCATAAGCTCATCAGGAGTCCTCGCGCGTCCGGGGTAATTGCCTGTGGTCTGGATTCCGCCTGTGAGGGGCTTGCTTGGGTCAGTGTCGAAGCCTCTTACGTCGTCTCCCTGCCAGCAGTGCAGTGATACGGGTACACTCTTCAGCGCAGAGATAGCCGCGTCAGTGTCAATGCCCAGAGCAGAATACTTTTTCTTTGCGTCTGCGTAACTCATGCTAATTAACCGCCTCCATCTGTATTTTGAGGTTGCCCAGTGCCGTAGCTTCTATCGGGAGGGCTATAACCTTTTTTCCTGTTGCCTGTTCGGTGAGGGAGTTGAGGAATTTATTCTTTGCTCCTCCGCCAACTATGTAGATACTGCTGTATGTCTTGCCTGTAACTCTCTCCATTTCCTCGACGGCTCTCTTGTAGCTCTGTGCTAGCGAACGATATGCGCACCTGAAGTATCCTGCGGAGTCTTTGGGCTTGGCCGAAAGCTGGGAGTCAAACGCTGCCTTCATGCTCTCAGGAGCCATAAATACGCCGTCATCAGCATTAACGATGCCGTCAAAGGTACTTGCTTCTGCCTCACTCACTATTTCCCCGAAGTCCTTACCCGGACAAAGTTCATCTCGCAGCCTGTTCACTAACCACATACCCATTATGTTTTTGAGGTAGCGTATGTAGCCGACTCCTCCCTCGTTAGCGTAATTAGCCTTCATGCTCTCTGGTGAGGTTATGGGAGTGCGAATCTTTGTGCCGAGAAGACTCCACGTCCCTGAAGAGATGTAGATTTCGTCTCCGTCCATAGGAATACCCTCAACTGCGCTTGCTGTGTCATGAGATGCGCATAACACGCACTGAATCCCCCTGTACGTTCCGAGCTTAGTGCCGGGCTGACTGAGTGAGCAGAATAATTCAGGAGGCAGGCCAAGTACTGAGATGATGTCAGAGTCATATTTGCCTGTCATAGCGTTAATCATGCCCGTAGTCGTAGCGTTAGTGTATTCGTGGGACTTGACACCGCAGAGCTTATAGAGGAGGTATTCGGGCATCATCAGGAAGTCAGTAACTCCGTCAAACCTGCCTGCCATTTTGTCGGCGTAAAGCTGGTATATCGTGTTGAAGGGCTGGAACTGTATACCTGTTTTTGCGTACAGCTCCTCAAAATGTATCATCTTGTGCACTTCAGGAATAGATTTCTCCGTCCTAGCATCACGGTATGCATAACACGGCAGAACTTCATCATTACCCTTCATGAGGACGTAATCAACTCCCCACGTATCAACCGATATACTCACGATGTCGGGATATTCTGAGAGAGCCTTATCGATTCCGGCCTTGACGTGAGAGACGAGAGCCTCAATATCCCACGTAAGATGGCCTTCACGCTCAGTTACGCCATTAGGGAATCTATAGAGTTCACGTGTCATAATTTGTCCGTCTTCTTTCCAGCCGAGAATATGTCGACCTGAAGACGCACCTATATCAACAGCAAGGTAATACTTCATTGCATATACACTCCTCTGTTGCAGAACGAGTTAATAATATTTAGTTGTCTGGAAAAATTTTGAGTAGCCTAATTATGAACTATAGACCCGCATATTTCAAAGCAAAGCCGAACGGAAAAAGTATCATTATGTGCAATCCCTGTAATGTTTGGGGGACTTGCCGTAGCATTCGCAAAATATCTTGTGAAAGTGCGTCATGTTCTCATAACCGACCATATAAGCAATGTCGTCGATTCGTTCGTCAGTGTTCAGTAAAAACCATGCTGCTTGAGCGAGTCTCTTTTCCTGTAGCAGCTCAGTAAAACTCCGTCCTGTTTTCTTCTTTATGAGCCGTGAAAGTGTAGGGTGTCCGTAATGCACAAGCTCCGCAATCTCCTTAAGAGTCCCGTTTCTGTAATTGTCCTCAATGTAGCGCAGGACTTTCATGATTACGCTTTGGTCTTCGTAAGAGAACTCTAACGTGTCAGTGCATTCCAGCAGCTCGACGAAAAGTAAACCCATAGTGAGATGATAGATACCGCGTTTGTTTGAGGGCTGAGTGATGAGAATCCATAGCAGATTTTCCACGAGATTCTGAACGGGCAAAACGTCAGCGACCTTGAAGTATAGATAGCCTGTCTCATTCTGGCCGGTAATGCAGCTCAGGATGAATCGGCGTAAAGGAGTCTGCTCATCACCGAGAAACGAGAGCACTCCGCTGAAGAAGTCGGGCTTAGCGATAAAGTTCACGGCAATATCTTTTTCAGAAGCGGGGTAAATTTCTTGTCTTGCGTTCTGGCCGAGCATCAATAATTCTCCCTGCTTGAGGGTAATATCTGTGCCATTGACGATGTGCCTTGTGCTGCCCTGACACATATACACGAACTCTACGTAATCATGAGTGTGTTCCGGAAAGTGAATGAACCGAGTATGAGGACGAATAGTAATGTGCCTGCCTTTTGGGAGGAGTTTATCACCGCTGATAATGTCTCTGTCTCCGGACATGTAGATATTGCGGTCAATCTTGGTCTGACCGGAAAGTATTTGCTTTTCTTCGTCAGTAATGCGGCTCAAATGATTAATGATTCGTGAGTTCATGAGGTATATAATACTACAATCCATCAATAGGAAGTGAGAGAAGAATAATGCTCGGAGATTATACATGGAACGTCATAGAGAAGGAGTCAGAGTGTTTAGCCCAAAGATTTCAAGCCGTGAGCAAGAACGTAGCTAATGCCAACACACCGGGCTATGCGAGACATAACGTATCGTTTGAGGATCAGATGCGCGAGGTTATGGAGCAGGGAAAACATCTGCACATGACGGTAACTGATGAGGGACATATGCCGTCGCACCCGTTAAGGATTCGGGATGTTCACGCAGCAGACTCGAAGATTATGGACGAGCAATACAGGCTTGACCAGAACAACGTCGACCCTGAGCGGGAAATGGCGGTGCTTGCCGAGACACGAATGATGTACACCGGGTTCATGAGGATAGCTGCGAGCAAGCAGACGACGTTACGGAGTGTAATAGCCGGAAGATAGATGAGAGGTGAATAAACATGAAGATATTTGACAGTCTGGAGGTTGCGGGAAGTTCACTTACTGCTCACAGGTTATGGCTTG
>CALAUZ010000280.1 GCA_937892105.1 uncultured Fretibacterium sp.
GAATTATTCGGTAAAATGTAAACATTATTCGCGTGCGCTTTTTTAATCGCCTTCACAAAATCTTCAGCAGACGGATTCATCGTTTGACCACCAGAAACTAAATGAGTGACACCTAAATCGTTGAAATATTCATCGATACCAGAGCCTGATGAAACAGCGATTACCGCGTGTGGAACGCGTGGAATATTAGAAGAGATTTGATCTCCATCAGCTTCATAGGCACCATTTTCTAAGGCGTGATGCTGTTCAGTCATATTTTCGACTTTGATTTTTTTAAATTCACCGAATTGTTGAGCGTAGTTCAAAACACTACCAGGATGTAATGTATGAACGTGTACTTTCACTAAATTTTCATCGCGGACCTAATTCCATGATGAATTCAGTACAATAACCGAATTCTTCATTTTTCAATCTCGCGGCTGCCATTAAAGGAGCGCCAACCATCACCGTGGTCTTGTCTCTTTCGATGACATCTCCAGTCATCGCTGCTCGCATGCCTTCTAAGATTTTAATTAATCCGGCACCACCAGAATCAACAACGCCAACTTCTTTTAAAATTGGTAATAAATTTGGTGTGCCTAATAGAGATTGCTTGGCGGCTTTGATGAGAATATCGAAAACCTTTTCGATTGTATAGAAATCTTTAACGTGATTTGTGGTGTATTCGGTGGCCTCTCTCATCACTGTTAAGATTGTGCCTTCCACTGGTTTAACAACGGCTTTATAAGCGATTTCTACACCTTTATTTAAAGCGGTGATTAAATTGGATACACTGATTTCTTTAACGCCTTCTAAACCCATGGCAAAACCACGGAATATTTGGCTAGTAATCACACCAGAATTACCTCTAGCGCCCATCAATAAACCACGCGAAAAAGCTTTCGCGATTTCATAGGCGTTATTATCATTTCTATTTTGGATTTCCATCATGCCACTTGTGCATGTTAAATTCATATTCATTCCGGTATCACCATCAGGCACAGGAAAAACATTTAAAGCATCGATTTCTGGATAGTGATTAAATAGATTATTACTGCCAGATATTAAAATATCTTTTAATTTTTGGCCACTGATTGTCTTCATAATTAATTAGTAGAAACTACATCTTCTAAATAGACAGATACATCGCGAATCTTTTGTGGATAAGCGCGATATAAACGATATGATAATCCTTTGCGGCAGCTTCTTAATGCTTCGGTAGCTTTCACATACATCGAAGCGACAACATGGACGTGAATCGATAAAGTTTTATCTGTATGTTGGATGATGCGGATCCCTTCTTCTTTGTTTCTTCCTTTTTTAAATTCGTAGATTGAAATAATACCGTACGCATTTGCGATTGCTTCACGGATCACTTCTTTCATCTCTTTTATATTAATATCATCAACTGTTTCAAAATGGGTTATATCTCTCATGTTGTTCTCATTTTACAAAGTAAACTTACCGCTGTCAATAGTCACCCCCCGACCAGAGGAAGCGTTGATTTAAGCGAATTTTTCAATTATCGATGGATTAAATGCTATATCCGTCGCGCCATTTCTTCTTTATAATGAAGCATCTATTATAATTTCATTCCAACATTCTTTATTTTAAATAAGCCCATCATTTGAATGTTTAAAATTGCCTCTTAGAAACACGAAATTAGAGGATGTCTGTATTTACTCACTTTGTGAGCTACAAAGCGTATATTGCCCAATAAATCGCTTTAAAAAGGATATTATTGATAAATATCTCAACAATTCTATATTTTTAATATCAATAACAAAGAAGGTCAATCATGTCTATCAAGAATTTCCTCTTCCTTTTTATCTTTTTTTAAAATTAGAAAGAATCCCACTGGGGCGAATAATATCTCCATCACTAATTCAAAGACCGCTCCTAATAAAGCACCGATAAAGACACTAAATGGGGTGCAGGGCATTTTAAATAACAGAGGATATGCAATCATTTGGAAGATGATATTATCCACCAATTGGGAGAAGAATGTCGACCCATACGCTCTAAAAAAATAGATTAAAAAGCCTTTAAAACTCTTTTCTTTTGCTCTTCCATTAAAAGAATTGGTTTTTTCAAAAACCTTGCCAATTCCAATGTTAATTACAATATCAACACCGCTCGAACAGGCAAAAGCCAATAGACTCGTTGGTGTAAGACCACTAAATAGTTACTACCAATCACGCCATTTAAAGCAACGGCAATGTCTT
Organism: uncultured Fretibacterium sp.; assembly: GCA_937892105.1. The sequence continues at coordinate 2,205 of CALAUZ010000280.1, forward strand.
CATTTTGAAACCAACCAGTCACTGAACTTTCAGGAATTAATGCGACAAGGGCCATAATGCCAGAAAAAGCCAACGCGATGATGATATCAAAAATCGTCAAAATAAATGAAGCTCTACCGCTATATTTTTGAGTGGCGACATCCATTGTTAAAAATAAGATCCACGAGATTAAAAATCCGCAATCTAATGATAGATATCTTCCATCGCTATATAATGTTTTATTGGCTAAGATATTCATGAGCACTACCGATATCGCCGATAATGCCACTAAATAAGCTGGTAATTTCTTGAATTCCGCGTACTGCGTTTTCAAAAATTCCTTCAGTTTTTTCATTTCTTTTCCGTTATTTAATGACAAAATCTTCTTTGCTATTATAACATATAACCATTTTCCCAACATTGAAAGGTTTTATTTTGCTTTTAATCCTCTAAAAACAGCTTTCTGATTTTTTCTTTAGAAATCACATTGTTTTTCAGAACCCGTGTTTTCTTCCGATAAGGATTTAAGACCGCAGGATCATCCAGTATCTCAGATAAAACCTGATATAATTAGGCTCATCAGTAAGGGTCTAACCCTTAGACGGAGCTTAAAAAACTCCGTTTCGCCTTGACTAAATTACAAAGCGTCCGTCCTTAAATCCATTAATGAAATAGATTTGTCCTTTGCCCGTAACTTTGGGCGTCCGTCGGATAATTGCTCCCTTGTTAGGGTCATTCACGGCGGTCTTCTTAATCTTGAATAATCCGCTGTCCATTGCTCTTTGAGTCGGTAAATTCCAATCTTCGCCGCGAGCCCTGCATAAATAGCCTTTGTCGCGCATCCACTTGAAAAGCCTGATTTCACCGACGTTAATTCCGTTTTGCCTGAGAATTTTCGCAAGTTCGCCGATTAAAATGCTTCCGTCGCTAGCGTCGACCGCTTCCGCAAAAATAACTTTCGGCCTGTCTTCTTCGATTTTCGCGGTTAATGCTTGATTTTTAGCCCTTTCTTCTTTCACCGTTTCCGCCAGCTTGATAATTAAATCCGGATTCGCGATGATTTCTTCGGCCTTTTGCGGCGTTAAATATGCGCCGTGTTTGCGGATTGAAGGCACTACTTCTCCGGCTATCCACATTTGATACGGCAACGCTGCTTTTTTGTCCGACCGCCCTAAGAAGAAATAAAGCCCTTGCTCCGTGAGGCATAACATCTCTCGTTGCTGTTCAACACCGTTTTCAGACCTGGAGGAAATCCGTTTTCCCCCCTTCCAAATTTCAGGAACATTAGCGAAATATTTCGACATTCCGCCGTCCATTCCATATCCTAGAGCTTGTGCTACGTCTTTTGCGACAAACCAAATTTCGCCGTTGTCGTCTGTGATTGTGCGTGTTGTGAAATTTTCGTGCTGAAAAACTGCTAATTCGTTGTTATTCATAATTTTTTCTCCTTTCAAATTTTCCTTAAAACTTTCGAGGCTTCAGGACTTTTAATCCCTAATTCCTAACCTCTTTAATTGCTCCGCGTCTGACTTGTGCGTCATAAGCGATATTTACCTGTTCACGGACTCTCGAAATAAAATCTTCGATGGCGTCTCTCGTTTGAAACAAAGCCGCGCCCGTGATTCCGATTTGCCCGCTGTCTCCTAAAACGATTTGAAACTTGTTGTCGTTCATGTTTATCTCTCCTTCCTTCATCTCCTCCCAGTGCCACGAAAGAGTTAATTTGATTTCGTCTCCCTGCGGCTCGTTTAATAGACTTGTCCATCAACGTTGAAAAATAATCATTTAAGATTTATCATTAACTCATGAATAAAATACTAAAACTCAAAGAAGACGATTATCAAACAATACTTGGAGTAACCAAGCACACGTTTGACTGTATGCTGAAATTTTTAGAGCAGGCTTATGCTGAAAAGCACAAAAAAGGAGGCAGGCGTTTATCAAAATTATCGCTGTCAGATAAGCTGGTGATAACTCTTAGTTATTATAGGGAATACCGTCCCATGAGAAATATCGCTTTTGATTGGGAAGTTTCAAAAAGCATTGTGAATGACAGTATTCATTGGGTAGAAGAAGTGCTTGCGAAAAGCAAAGATTTTGCATTGCCTTCCAAAAGAAAACTGGTCAAGGAAGATGCTCCCTTTGTGGTGCTCATGGATGTAACGGAATGTGAAATACAGCGTCCTAAAAAAAACAAAAAAGATACTACAGCGGCAAAAAGAAAAAACATACATTGAAAGCTCAAGTAGTTGCAGACGCAAGTTCTAAAGATATTATTTGTGTCAATATTGCTCCGGGACACAAACATGATTTTAGAATTTTTAAGGATAGTAAAGTACACTTTGCCGAGAAAACGCAAGTAATCGTTGATAAAGGTTATCAGGGCATTACCAAGTTTCACGCAAACAGTATAGTGCCGAGAAAAGCGAGCAAAAAACATAAACTTACGTCTTGTGAAAAATTGTATAACCGCCTTATTGCCAAATGTCGTGTGTATATAGAAAATATAAACAGTTACATTAAACGCTTTCGCATATTCTCGGGAAAATACAGAAATCATAGAAGGAAATTTTTAGGGATTATAAAATAGTTTGTGTAAATGGAAAAAGCTATAAAAATTAAGGAGTCGATAGAAATGACCATAAAACACGAACTTAATCAACAAGACGCTATGATTGAACAAATCATTTCGCAGTTAGATTTGTCAGGAATGACGCAAGAAAAACTGTTCGGACAAGACGGAATTATTAAAAATCTCACAAGCCGCCTTTTGAACAGAATTCTCGAAGCTGAAATGGACGTTCATCTCGGCTACAAAAAACATTCGAACGATGGAGACAATAGCGGCAATAGCCGGAACGGATATTCAAAAAAGAAAATTTTGACTCATGATCAACATGTTGAACTGAACGTTCCGCGAGACAGAAATTCTGAATTTGAGCCGGAGATTGTTCCTAAATATGCAAAGAGGCTGCCGCTATTTAATGAGCAGATAATCTCTCTGTATTCACGCGGAATGACCACTCGTGATATTCAGGCGCATTTGAACGAAATTTACGGCGTTGACGTTTCACCTGAACTTATCAGCAGAGTTACAGACGCAGTTCATGATGATGTACGTGCTTGGAGGACGCGTCCTCTCGAGCGCAGTTATCCTATAGTCTATTTAGACGCACTGCGTGTCAACAGCCGCCAAAACGGGAAAAATGAAAATAAAGCTCTATATTTGGCTTTAGGCATAAACATGGACGGCAGAAAAGAAGCTTTAGGTTTCTATTTAAGCGAAACTGAAGGCGCAAAATTTTGGATGAGTGTTCTAACTGACTTAAAAAATCGCGGAGTTGAAGACATTTTTATTGCCTGCATGGACGGATTGACAGGTTTTCCCGATGCTGTTCGAGCCGTGTATCCGAAAACAAAAGTTCAACTCTGCATAGTTCACATGGTTAGGAACAGTACTAAGTACGTCAGCTACAAGGATTTGAAAGAAGTGTGCAGAGATTTGAAAAAGATTTACAGTGCCGTAAACGAAGACGAAGCTCTTGAATCTCTCGATGATTTCGGCAAAAAATGGAACGACAAATACCCAATGATTCAGCGTTCTTGGGAAACACACTGGGATGATTTGAGCGAGTTTTTCAAATATCCAGAAGAAATACGGCGTGTAATTTACACGACCAACGCTATTGAGTCGTTGAACGCCTCACTCCGGAAAGTTACAAAAAATAGGGCGGCTTTCCCTGATGACGAAGCTATAATTAAGATTATGTATCTTGCGATAAGCAAAGCCGCTAAAAAATGGACTATGCCAATTAGAAATTGGGGACAGGCATTAAATCAGTTTGCCATTCTGTTCGGAGCTGACAGAGTTTTCGGGATATGAAAATTAATTACACAAAACTATTGACAAACCCAGATTTTATTCCTGAAACGTCCTGATAATATTCTAAACACCTTCAAACGACGATTTATTCTTTCTATCAATGCCCGGCTTTTAGAAACTATTTGGTTATACCATTTTTCTACTTTGCTTAAATTTTTCTTCACTAAAATTTTTTACTTGTTCCTGTGTTTTCATTCTACTATCATATCAGTTTTCGAATTTGTCCTTAGTATGCCC
>CALAUZ010000281.1 GCA_937892105.1 uncultured Fretibacterium sp.
ATTTCCCCGCCGTGAGTAAGCCTGCTTTTTAGTGCTTCAGTGATTGACGCTCTGGAAGGCGATATTTCCCTCAACGCGTTAATATCCCCCTGTGAGGCCGAACATATCCCTGAAGCTCCCGAAGTCCACGAAAGCAACAGCCATTCATCGCCCGAAAACTTCAAGGCAACCCATGTATCCCCGCCCTCTATACGATTGACGCGGAGGGGCAGTAATTTGCGCATTGCACCTGCGAGACCCGCAATATATTCCGGCCCGAATGCCATTAATCTACCCCCTGAATAACATTAATACATTCTGTTGAACCTGATTTGCCTGTGAGAGCATTGCAGGGTCAGGCTGTGAAAGTATATCAGCCTTTGCGGTCTCCAAAATCTCACTAGCGCGTGCAGTATCGCGTACTATCATATCTTGCGGCAAAAACGCCCCAACTTCAGATTTCAGATTTTCTGCGTGGTTGTGAAGACGCTTCAATGATGCTCCCAATCCTGCCTGTTGCATTGATACCATGTCAGCAGCCCTGTCGATTAACGCGGTTGATTTCTCTGACGCTTCACGGCTCATAACGTTTACGCCATCAAGCCCAAGAGCGTCCGACCTCATGTCCCCAATGGAAAGCATGACATCTACTCCCGTTCCAGTCTGGAATATTGATGTGTTGTCGGCAACATGAAGCATCACAGTACCGCCTGGATAGTCAGGAGAAATCTCAACATCTATGTTTCTGTGAATTACCCCTGAAAGCCTCCCGCCTTCAGCATTCATATTCTCCGCAATGACAGCACCGTTGTGAGCATCTTTCACCGTAACGTTGTAACCTGCCTCTTCCGCCGTAATATCAAGCTCATAATCGCCGTCAACAGCATACTTTTCACCGAGACTTCCAGCAGAACGCAAACCGCCATGAATTACCGCCCGCACCTTCTTGTCGGTAGTACTCCAGAGAATAGCGTTATCACCGTTGAGAATGCTTTTTCTTCCGAAACGAGTATTTTCCGCAAGCCCCGTTATCTCATCGCGTATTCCATTAAGTTCAGCCTGCATGTATCCTCTGTCCTGCTGTGTCAGAGCGTCCCCAGAAGCCTGGACAGTAAGCTCCCTCATTCGCCCTAACATTTCCTGCGTCTGTTCGAGTGCGCTGGAGGCAGCCTGCATCATGCTCATACCCTCCTGAGTGCTGGTGAGTGCCCTCTCAATACCGCTAATCCTCGCTCTTATGTCCGCGCCTGAAGCAAGACCCGATGTGCTGTCAGCAGCACCCGCCTTAGTTCTCAGCCCAGCCGACAGCTTCTCTAATGAACGTTTCACAGCAGGCGAACTTTTAACAACGCCCTGCTGTCCCGTCAACAATGCAACCATTGACATATTTAACCCTCACCGTCCTTAGTGCCTAATTATCTTCCGTGAATACAAATCATTCCCCGCAATAACGGAACATCTGCCGCGAATGCTGGGGGAAATATCATCTATGCACTTATGTTGATACTGCGTTTTCTGCTTTCTTTCTTCTCCTTAATTCTCCGTGCAAAAGCTATTACATCGTCCGGCGGAACTTTGCGAATTACAGTCCCGTCCTCAGAATTTATGACACTTACCTGAACAATGTCAGCAACATCATCAACATCATATTTCAGGTGTCTCATTTCAGTTATTCGGTCAATGTTCGCGGTTCGGGCTTTTTCTGCCTTTTCGTCTGATTTTGTCCGCGTTTCCTGCCTGGCTGTTTCCCTAGCTATTCTCTCGGCAACTTTAGCGTAATCCGAGTTATGAAACCCGCCTCCTGAATCGCCAATTTCTTTTGTCCTGACTGCCTGATGTTGTTCAGTTTTAGGTGTCTGGCTGAATGGTTCGGGAAGATCATTGGCGGTCATTCCCATTTTCATAAAAAATGTTGCACCGGATACCTCTTAGCTTTAGCTACGGGGAAGAAAGCGCAACTTGCCTCCTTTCTATACGAATATGGTTTTCTATTCTTTAAGAGTTTCGGCTTTTTATAGCTTATTCTTTCTTATGATTTATTCTACATATTCATTCATTGCAGGCAACTTTTCCAAATGCTTTAATTTATACACAAAATTACTTGGACAGTCTCCGATTATGAAGCAAAGCTATCTTAATGATACGGTTATGATGAAATTTTTTGCAAGCTCACGAAGAATATCCTTAGCAAACCCTGCAACAGCTTCCATGTGATGAATAACTTTTTGATATTTCCGTGTCTAGTGTTATTGTTGTCCAAGAAGCAGTTGACTTTGGCATTTGCTGGAAGCCGGGTTCTTAACATTAACCCTGCCTTACCTGCTCCGAAAATTCTTACACACCTACCTTTCTATCTTTTATTTTCTCACGGTTACTTTTTGGAAAAATATCACTGGCCGAAAAAATGTCGAACTCTACATTTACATTCTGAACTAATCCTTCTCTCTAAAAGCTCTTACAATTCAATCAGTCTGAGCCACCCTAAAGTTATAGATGTAATCCCTCAGTTCTTGCCTTCTGCATAATGTTTTACTATTACATGCCCAGTTCATTTCAAAGATGGCAGCTATAACGATGTTGATATACTCGTGGACATAAACTCAAACGAGGCTGGAATATTCTCTTATAAACCATACACTACCAAAGAATTTTTGTAGTACATGAACTTCCTGACCAAATATTTCGAGGCAGTACATCAGTAGATACTGAGTGCTGAAAATTTCAGGCTGTCTTGCATTAACGTGTGAGGGAGCCTGTATTATTTTTTCTGCGCCATTCTCTTGGAGGTATTCCGTAAATTGTCCTGAATGCCCGTGAAAAATGCATCTGATTTTCGTATCCTACTGATGAACCTATCTCGTTTATTGGCTTCTTCGTCAGTGTCAACATTTCTGCGGCCTTAATCATTCTGTAGTTCATCAGAAACCTTTGCGGTGATTTCCCGGTTGCCAGCCTGAATATCTTACCGAAATAACTCGTGTTAAGCCTCAATGCCTCTGCTATTTCCCTGATGGTGATATTTTTCTGGTAATTGCTCTCGATGTAAGCTATTGCTTCACGTATGTAGAACTCGCGCAGTCTGCTCGTTATAACTTTTCCAGCGTTTTGTGTCGAACGTGTCAGATAATCCATGAACATATACAGATGTCCAATAAGCATAAACTGTGAAGCGTTGCTGTTCTCAACTATTTGCAACATTTCCTCCTTTAGTTTCTCTCGAAGCTCCGGCGATTGAGTTCTGTATATTGGCTGGTCAACGGAAAAACCAGCGACATCAAGTGCCTGTTTCACCTTCAAACCGTCAAACTCAAGCCATGTGTACTCCCAAGGGGTTGACATGTCGGCGACGTAAGTGTTGACCTGTTCGGGAAATATCATAAAACCTTCTCCGCTATGAATATGGAAAGTGTTTGTGCGTCCGTTAGAGTCGTCAGCGTAAAGCACACCTTTGCCGTTAATGACGTAATGAAACAGATAATGATTTCTTCTTGCAGGCCCGAATGAATGACCAGCTTCACAAATCTCGCGTCCAAATTGATACAAACCGAGATCTATAAAACTATGATTAGGGAATATTGAGAAATTTACCTTGTTCATTATAATTTCTCCACGTTATTAAAAATTTTATGATAAAAAACAAGTATTAAGGTATATTTTAGCAAATATTAGGCCATTCATGAAAGTATAAAGGTATGCTAGAATAAAAATCACTTAATTTTCCCCCAACTAAATTTCTATATAAAGGAGACTTGCTAGACATGGCAGGATTGTCGCTTCAGCATATCTACAAAAAGTATCCTAACGGGTACGAAGCAGTCAAGGATTTCAACCTTGAGATCGGAGACAGGGAGTTCATCATCTTTGTCGGGCCTTCAGGCTGCGGAAAATCAACCACTCTCAGAATGGTTGCAGGACTTGAGGACATCAGCAGCGGCACGCTCAAAATCGGTGACCCGTTTGTGGCGGGCATCTACAGCGGGCGCGTGCGCGCCATGTTCAACGACCGCGGCGAGAAGGTGAAGGAAGCGCTGCCGAGTATGCCCGTTGAGGTGCTCGGCATGGAGAATATGCCGAACGCGGGCGACCCGTTCCAAGTGACCGAAAGCGAGAAGGACGCGCGCCAGATTTCTGCCAAGCGGCAGGAACTTAAGCGCTTTGAGGACGCAAAAGCCGTGCGCAAGGTCACGCTTGAGAACGTGTACTCCACGATTGAGGCAAGCGAGGTGCGCGAGCTTAAGGTCGTCATCAAGGCGGACTTGCAAGGCTCTGCCGAGGCGCTCAAAAGCTCGCTCGAAAAGCTTTCGACGAAGGACATCCGCCTTGTGGTCATTCATTCGTCCGCTGGCGCCATCAACG
>CALAUZ010000282.1 GCA_937892105.1 uncultured Fretibacterium sp.
ACGACGCTCTTCCGATCTCCCCAAAAGATATTATCAGCGTTATTAGCAATAACTTTTTCGATGGAATATTCTTTGGGTGAATAGGTAGCATATCCCTTATCATTCGGGTAAACATAGTTGCGGTAAAAGTTTTTCAAGGCTATGTCTGCACTGTCAAGTTTGTCGTCTTCGCCGTCATTATTCTCATTGATGTCAGCAAGTCCGAGAGTATCCATTTGTGCAATACGTAACATTGAAGCATTGTCGGCATCTTTAGCGGCTGAAATCTCCGAAGCGTCAACAAGTCCTAATTCACGCTGAACTTTATCCAAATAACTGAGATAAACATCTTTAGACTCTTCATTGAATAAAAATTCCAAGTCCTCAGTGCCATTGCCAAATTCATCATCGACAGCATTTTGACCGTACATTTCATCAAGATAAGTCTGATTTAACTCGAGGAAAATTTTTCTTAACTCAATAATATCTCTGATACTTAATGATTCAGTCGTATTACCGTTAATATCGGAGAATTTGAATCTCGTGAAATAACCCGGTTCATCTTTTTCGTTTCTCATTTCCTGATACACGAAAATTACACCGTCTGCATCAGTTTCCTCAGTTTCAGAGGCTTGTATTTCTGTGTCATGGTAAACGTCAACGCTTGATTTCTGAGAGCTTACGACTACGAGATACCAGCCCGAAACTTCAGGTTTAATCGTGTAACAAATAAGCGAAGGGCTTTCAGCAGGAATAGGAGTTATTTCCGGTCTCAATGAAGACGCTTCATAAAAAGGAAGAGCAGCATTTTCAGGATCGAAAATTCTGATTTCCGGGATAACGGAGTTTAATGTCTCAGTAAGATTTTTTGAAAATTCAAAAGTATATTCTTTGTCTGATTCGAGATAGACTTGGAAAATATTGGGATTTTCATTTTGAGGATGTAATTTTTTGAGCCAAACCATAGACGGAACAGAAATTTTTGCTTCTGAAGCATCTTTATACGAGGAATCTTCTGCAAGTCCGACAGCATTAACATTATCGCTCAAATAATATTGACCTACGTCGTCAAAATCGAGGAAGTCCATTTTTCCATCATCATCGAAATCGAAGCCTGCTAAGGCGTCAAGTAAATTAATGCTAGTCTCTTCCTCCCAAACAGCACGAGTTGGAGCCGGCGTTTCCTGTTCATCGTTTTCGTTGCTCTGATTTGAACCGGACAGCGAACCATTACTGCCTCCGCAACCGCCGAGACTGACTGTGAAGAAGAGCATTATTGCTAAAACAGCAACTAAATAAAACGAATAATTTTTTTTGTACATGATTTTAACACAACACCTAACCTTATCAAAGATAAAAAATTATTTCCTGCCGAATGAAAAACGTTATATTACAGCGTTATCATTCGAGTTATTCGCTTTCAGCCGTAAGAATAGAATCCCTCAAAAATTCAAAAACAGCCGAAAGATAAGCGTAAAATATCTCTATATTACCACAAATTTGAATGTTACAATATTAAAAATAATAAATCATCAAGGAGAGATTAAATTTTTATGAGTCGTTTTGCAATACTACCGATAACAATTTGTGTTTATGAAATAGTCAGCTTGATATTGCCGTTGAAAATTTCGGTTTGGGCAAAAATTTTGTGCGCTTTAATTTTAATGTCAGGTCTTGCGAAAATTTTTGCGATCGTCAGAACTCCAACGGGCTTTGACCTTTACGAAATGCCTTATGTTATTAATCTTACGGTATCATTAATTTTCAATTTCGTAATTGTTGCGGTATTTATGCTGTTAATAAAGGACGCATTTTTTATAGCATGGAAAATTTTTTCACGAGTTCCATTCCCTCATCATAATGCTTCGTTATTTGTCTTCAGTGTTGCCTTATGCGCGACTTTATACGGAACATATCAAGGGCTTAAAGTTCCTGACGTAAAAACTCATGAAGTCTCCATTGAAAATTTGGGAAAAGATTTAGACGGAATGAAAATAGCAATGCTTGTTGATATTCACGCTGATAATTTAACAGATAAAGATGTTGTTAGAGCCATTGTTGATAAAACAAATTCTCTTGAACCTGATTTAATTTTGATACCTGGAGATTTTGTTGACGGTCAAGTTAAAACACGGAGTGCTGATTTAAGACCCATTGAAAATTTGAAGACCCGTTACGGAGTTTACGGTTCAACAGGAAATCATGAATATTATTTTGATTATGAAGGTTGGATAAAAGAGATTAAAAATTTCGGTGTGAGATTATTAGAGAATGAACACATAACAATAACGTCAGGAGATTCAAAATTAATTTTAGCAGGAATTCCTGATATTACGGGAGCACAAATGGGGCTTGTTGCACCTGATATAAAACTTGCTTTGAAGGATATTCCTGAAGATGTTCCTGTAATTTTGATGGATCACAGACCTGAATTTGCTCGTGAAAATGCGAAACATAATGTAGCTCTTCAAGTTTCGGGTCATACTCACGGGGGACAAATGCCGGGAATTTATTCGTTTGTGAGCAAAGCTAATAAAGGTTTTGTGCGTGGGTGGTACGATGTTGAAGGTATGAAATTATATGTAAGTCCGGGAACATCACAATGGAACGGATTTGCTTTGAGATTATTCGATCCTTCTGAAATTACGTTGTTTATTTTGCGTTCGAAATGATAAGAATGATAAAAATTCTTGACAAATTAAATGTCAGCGCTATAATAATTAATCGTGAATGCACAAGCGGGGTGTAGCGCAGTCTGGTTAGCGCACCTGCTTTGGGAGCAGGGGGTCGGAAGTTCGAATCTTCTCGCCCCGACCAGAATGAGTTAATTGACAAGGGAATATTGCGGGAATAGCTCAGTTGGCTAGAGCGATGGCCTTCCAAGCCGTAGGTCGCGGGTTCGAATCCCGTTTCCCGCTCCAGAAGTGAAGAGAGTAAACGCGCTCTTAGCTCAGCTGGATAGAGCAACGGCCTTCTAAGCCGTAGGCCGCGGGTTCGAATCCTGCAGGGCGCGCCATTAAAGTAGTATGGTGAGTGTAGCGCAATTGGTTAGAGCTTCGGATTGTGGTTCCGGCGGTTGAGGGTTCAAGTCCCTTCACTCACCCCAGCTTTAAGCATCTGCGTTCGTAGCTCATCTGGATAGAGCGGAAGACTTCGGATCTTCAGGCAGCGGGTTCAAATCCTGCCGGACGCGCCAGAGAATTGACATCAAAATATGGACTGTTAGCTCAGTTGGTAGAGCAGCTGACTCTTAATCAGCGGGCCGTGGGTTCGAGTCCCTCACAGTCCACCATTGAATATAACGGCTCAGGCCTATATAATATAAAAACCCGCTAAACAATCGGGTTTCTTTGCTATCATTATTCCGTAATATATCCCCATAAAACGCACAAAGCCAACACATCACCTAGAAAGCAGATGTACACGTTTTCTTTATCAACCGCTAAAGTCCCCCCACCCACGCACCGAAACTCTCAGTGAAAAGAGAAAGGCCAAGCGCAAACGGCCTACAGATTACCTAAATCGCGATTAGGAACAAGTTTTACAGTTACACAAGTTTTACCCTCGTAACACGTGAGGGGAGGAAAATTCCCCAGTACACGGAAGAATTGGGGACAGCAGCAACAACAAAATCACAAGGAGGTATACACCATGTCTATGGTGATTAATAACAACATTCCTGCGTTGCAAAGCTACAACATCGTCAACAGCACCAGCAACGCGCTCCAGAAGTCAATCGCTAAACTTTCAAGCGGTCTCCGCATCAACTCAGCCGCAGACGACGCAGCAGGTCTCGCAATCTCCGAGAAAATGCGCTCACAGGTCAGAGGACTCGACAGAGCAGTCGCCAACACTCAGGATGGCATCAGCCTTATCCAGACAGCAGAAGGCGCACTTAGCGAAACTCACTCAATCCTCCAGCGTATGCGCGAGCTTGCAGTTCAGGCAGCCAACGATACCTTGACACAGCAGGACAGAAGCTACATTCAGGTTGAGATGGATCAGCTGAAAGATGAAGTTACACGTATCGGTAATACTACTCAGTTCAACAAGAAGAAGCTCCTCAACGGCGACTCAGCGGCTCTCTGGAGCAGCGACAACCTTGAGACAAAAGCAATCATCAATGGCGGACTTCGTGATATCGACCAGTTCGGACAGAAGAAGTCAGTCGAGGGTAACTACAAAATCCGCGTGAAGGCAGACCCCGGCCAGGCTGAAGTTCAGAAATCCGACATCATGAAGATTAAGCATGAAAACGTTGTCATGAACAAGATGGTCAACACTCCTAAGGGTGTTAAGGACGTAGAAATTAACACAATGGCACCCGGACACTATACTGTGAAGACCAACACTGCTAGTAGCAGCGAGACTGCAATCACGGGGTCTTATGGTATCGGTGGTGATCTTTATACCAACGATGTATCTGTCTCGGTAGCTGGAGCAGGAACGGGCCAGCAGATTACCAGCATTAAAGTTTCACTGTCCGATGGTACGACTCTTTGGGAAAAGACTAATATCGCTGCAGCGGATCTTCCCGCAGGTGCAACCACAGCTCAGATAGGAGAGTTCTTGGGAGCAGGAAATAGTACTGGTGTCCCGAGTGGTTATAAAGATGAGATTATAGCCAATGCGAAGGCTGCAGGCATTACACTGACCATCTCTAATGATGGCAATACATGGAAAGCCACATCACTGGATAAAGAAGTGCCGACGTTCTCAATCACTGTAGGAGTAGGTTCGGGTACAGCACCTGTTGCTACTGTGGGTAATACCAAGAGTGGCCCTGTCACAAAGACGGCATCTGATGCCTTCACGCTGACATCCGGTACTGACAATACACAGAACGCTAGCGTGTTATTTGAGGTTACCGGCATCGATACCAATAACAAGACAGTAACTCTCAAGGCTGCTGCAACGATGACTTCGCAGACGGGTAAAAACTCTTCGGCAAGCATGGACAATATAGTCATCGAAGAGGGAAAAACTGTTAAGCTGAAAGATATCGGCGATATGTCGGTTCAGCTTGACGATCTTTCTTTGATCAGTACTGTAGGGTCAAAGTTTGTAGGCTTCTACCAGGCAACGAAGAAGGAAGACAGCGGTCAGACAGACATGAACCTTGAGCTTGAAGGTGCCGTCGATTCTACTTGGGCAGACAGCTGGAGTGGCGGTCCGTTCAATGGTGAAACTGTCAAGTACAAAGTCAACGCAGATGGCATGGCCGATAGTGAAGTTCATCTCAAGAACTATATCCTGAACGGCAAGACTGGCGAAGTTACCGAAGGCGATGTTACCCTGATAACAGACACTAATTTCAAAACGACAGCCAAGAGTGGAGAACTTGTGGTTGAAGAAAAAGTCATGGCCAGCTTTGATGCGGCGTACATCGGCCAAGTTGCGAGAGGAGATGTGAAGCTGCGCGACCTCGACAAGTTCTGGAATTCAGAGGGTACGTTCATGCTTGACGATGCTAAGACGCTTACCATCAGCCAGGGCGATGGCAAGACAGCGAGTATAACTCTCTACGCTAACGACACGCTTGATGATGTCGCAACGAAGCTCAATAATGCGATCGCTGTAGATCTCGGACAGTCTTCATATGTAGATGATGCCAGCCATTTTGCTACATTCGTATCAGCTGCTACACATGACGCTGAGGCAGTCAACGGAACGTTCGTAATCCGCTCGGCAGTACCCGGCAAGCAGGGAGAGCTTACATTCTCCGGTGACCAGGCAATAATCGATGCGCTCTCACTGAACACGATTCAGGACTCTAAGGAGACGAAATTCAGCGTTGATGTTATGGATGCACACACTGGACAGATGCTTGCCCAGAATGTGAAGACAACAGGCAATGTACTTCACGGCGTAATCCATGAAAATGTGGACGTAGAGTTCAGTGCGCTCAGTGGAGTTAATGCTAAGTGGAACGACAGCCTCAACAAGTTTACCTATGACTCAGTTGCAAAGACGACCACGCTTCACCTTGCGGACAACACAACAGTTCTTCAGGTCGGAGCGAACGAGGGCGAAGATCTTGCAATGAACATCGGCGACATGAGGGCACACGCACTCGGACTTGACGGCGTAAACGTCATGAGCCATGAGAGGGCAGGCCGCGCAATCACGCTCATCGATAACGCAATCGACAAGGTAAGCACTCAGAGGGCAAATCTCGGAGCGTACCAGAACAGGTTGGAGTACACAGCCAGCAACCTGACGACAGCCAGCGAGAACCTGTCAGCAGCAGAGAGCAGGATTCGCGATACGGATATGGCGAAGGAGATGATGGAGTTCACCAAGTTGAACATCATGCTTCAGGCCGGAAACTCGATGCTTGCTCAGGCGAACCAGCAGCCTCAGAACGTATTGAGCCTTATTCGTTAGTCGTAACTGACAACATAGGACATAAGAGGGAGGGGGAAACTCCTCTCTTTTTTTGTGTTGATATAATAGTTATCATAGTTATCAAAGGAGGTTTTTTGTATGGCATTTTCTACGATTGAGGCTCACGTTGATGAGATGGACAAGGCGCGGTTTAATGCGTTCTGCTCCGATGTCGGGCTTAATCCTTCTTCTGCTCTGAATCTTTTCATTAAGGCAGTAATCAGGGAAAATCGAATTCCTTTCGCAATTTCCAGAGAGTCGGATCCGTTCTACAGCGAAGTCAATCAGGCGCATGTGTTGAAATCTATACAGGAACTTAAGGAGGGTAAGGGAAAACCGCATGAACTGATTGAGGTTGAGAATGACTGAAAAGATATGGTCGGACGAAGCGTGGGAAGATTATTTGTACTGGCAGATACAGGACAGGAAAACGATTAAACGTATTAACCTCATTGCTCATTGCAAAGGGCACTATGATGATGAATAAAAGCAGAGCGCAACGCATTTAAGGAGTCTGATACTATGCCGGAAGCAGCGTATAAAGATACATACGAACAGGAAGAATTGATGTACAGAGTTCCCATGCTTAGGAGTGAGGTCAACATTCTTCGCCGTGATGTTGATACTCTCAAAAATGATGTTGCCGATATGAAAAGGGATATCAGCAGTTTGAAGTCGGACGTTACGGAACTGAAGCATGATGTGCGGATTCTTCAGAACGATGTCTCTGAACTCAAATCTGATATGAAGGACTTGCGCGTTGAAGTCAACAGTATGAAGGGTGAAATTCGGACTTTAGGCGCAAGAATGGACGGAATGGAAAGACGGATTGATGATATTCATGCGTCCCAGAATAAATGGTTTACCTTGCTGGGGCTGTTGGTAGCCGCTGTTCCGATTGCGATTGCAATAGTCCAAAGCCTCATGAGTAAATAACTTGGCAACATGTGCAATGAGTACTGGTGAAACGTTCATTATAGACGGAGGCATAATACCATGAGGCTCGACAAATTCCTCAAACTCGCACGTCTCATTAAGCGCAGAACAGTCGCACAGGAAATGATAGACTTGGGCGCAGTACGTCTCGAAGGCAGAGAATGCAAACCTTCCAGCGAAGTCCGCGAAGGAAACATCATAGAGATAGCGTACATTAACCGCGTCCTGAAGGTCAAAGTCCTCTGCGCTGACGAGGCCATGCTCAGAAGACCAAAGACCGTTTCATGGGAACAATTAGAAGAAAGACCAGTTAAGCCCGATGAAAAACCGTTTTAATTTTTACAGTTGCCAATTATAATTAGAGCATAATCAAATACTTTTACAGGAGGAAAATTTTTCATGGCATCAATTATCGGTATTCATGGCCGCGAGATTCTGGACTCAAGAGGAAATCCCACAGTTGAGGCTGAGGTTGTACTTAAGGACGGCACGGTAGGCCGTGGCGCAGCTCCCAGCGGTGCTTCAACAGGCGAGTTTGAGGCGCTTGAGCTCAGAGACGGTGATAAGAAGAAATTTGGCGGCAAGGGAGTACGGAAGGCTGTCAATAACATCAATACTACCATCAATGACGTACTCGTTGGCATGTCTGCATTCGACATCTATGCAGTAGATGCAGCAATGATCAAGGCTGACGGGACAAAGGACAAGAGTAAGCTCGGCGCAAACGCTATCCTTGCTGTATCTATCGCAACAGCAAGAGCAGCAGCTGCTTCTCTTGACATTCCACTTTACAGATTCCTCGGCGGCGTAAACGGAAACCGTCTGCCTCTTCCCATGATGAACATCCTGAACGGCGGAGCTCATGCAGACAGTTCTGTTGATACACAGGAGTTCATGATAATGCCGGCAGGCGCAAAGAGCTTTGCAGAGGGCCTGAGATGGTGTACAGAGGTATTCCACACCTTAAAGAGCCTTATCAAGGATATGAAGGATGTTACCGCAGTAGGTGACGAGGGTGGTTTCGCTCCCAACAGCCTCAAGGGTGACGAGGATGCCATCGAGCTGATCCTAAAGGCTATCGAGAAGGCCGGCTACAAGCCCGGAAAGGATTTCGTCCTGGCTATGGACGCTGCTTCTTCAGAGTGGAAGAGCCCCAAGGGCAAGGGATATTATCATCAGCCCAAGAGCGGCAAGGACTTCACCTCAGACGAGCTCATCGCTCACTGGGAGAAGCTTGTTGACAAGTACCCGATCTACTCTATCGAGGACGGTCTCGACGAAGAGGACTGGGATGGCTGGAAGAAGATGACCGCAAAGCTCGGCTCAAAGGTTCAGCTGGTTGGCGACGATCTGTTCGTTACCAACACAGAGAGACTTGCAAAGGGTATCAAGAACGGCTGCGGTAATTCGATCCTGATCAAGCTCAACCAGATCGGTTCTGTATCTGAGACACTTGAGGCTATCAAGATGGCTCACAAGGCCGGCTATACCACAATAGCTTCACACCGCTCGGGTGAGACGGAGGATACCACGATCGCAGATCTTGCAGTAGCACTTAATACCTTTTTATTATGCTGAGAAGTCTACGCTTCCGCCGACTGCCAACTCCGCCTCGGATCTTATATCCGCCTCTGTTGCGGTGTAGCTGCGTTCCTGAACCTTTTTGATCAGTTCCTCTATGGAATCGGCCTTGATAGTCTCGGTCCTGCGCTTCTCGAGGCGGTCAGCCTCCTTCTCCTTTGCGACCTTTGCTTTTTCGTTTCGCTTTTCCTCAAGCTTTTTTTCGGTCTTTTTCTCGGCGCGCTTTGCTTCCTGTTTTTTCTCTGCCCTGGCTTTTTCGATGCGTTCCTTCTGTCCCTTGCTGGTGTCACTCACGGTGGCAAAGAAGCTGGTCTTTCCGTTTTTGTCCACATTCATTCCAAAGCCGGTGATAGAAGAGTTACCGGCAAAGCTTTTTGCCATCTCGGCAAGCTTTGACTGTGACATGGAGATGATCCCTTCATACTTCTTGCGGAATGACTCATCAGTGGCCATCTTTTCGAGTTTTTCCTCGTCAATGAGTACCACCGGCTTGTTGGGATTCCCGAAGGAAGCAGCATTGGACTTGGCAGCATTTATCTGATCCTTGCTGACAAGCACGAAGTCCATATTCCCGTATTTTTTCTTCAGAGAATTGTAGTAGTCGGCTGCCTTTTCGGAAAGCTTTGGCTCGCCCACGACGGTGCCGTATTTCTCGGACTGCGTGGTGGTCACAGGACCGTTTTTCATGGTACCGAGCAGACTCGACACACCTGAAGACTTTGCGGTATCAGTCTTCGCAGGCTGCTCCGATTTCTTCACATCGTCTGTTTTTACCGCGGTAATGCTGTAGGAAAAGTAAGAATTGTAGGCGTTGTTTGGATAGTTCGATACACCATTCATTTGTGTTCCCTCCTTGGTTAGTCTCCCCCGCGATGCGCATCTGCGGGAGGCAAGCCGTGAAATCCATTTCACGGACATTATGCCCGGCGTCCCGGCGCATAAACTTATAGATATCTTTTTTTTATATCGGAAGAAGCTGAGGATTACTTTATATGTTTATAATATTTTTTATAATATTTTTTTCTTGATTATCAGAACGCGGTATGGTATTATCTCTTCTTGTGAGTTTAATCACGAGCCGGCGTGTCGGAATTGGCAGACGAGGCAGACTCAAAATCTGTTTTCCGCAA
>CALAUZ010000283.1 GCA_937892105.1 uncultured Fretibacterium sp.
TAAGCGAAGAAAATCTGCTTAGGCTTGACCTGCTTGAAGAGTTCAATGTGCCAAGATTTGAGAAGTTTAGCCTCAATGCCGCCCCTGAAGTCAGGCCTGTGCTTCTGACGTTTGAGCATGTCGAAGACGGCGCGAATGTGTTTCTCCGAGCAACAGAGCAAATTATCGTCGAGAATGATCCAGCCGTCAGTAATGGGAAGCTCGCGCAAAGAGCCTTCACGTGTGGGGACAGAGCAGAACCAGCAGTGATTATGACAACCGCGAGAAGTGATAGTGTAGCCGTGCTTGAGGTACATACCGGGTGTGAAAGCCTCACCGCGCATCCCCGTAGCAGGGCCGCCAATCTTGACGTTGCCGTAGCGAGACCAAGCGTCAGCGAGTCTTTCAGCTTCCAGCAAATCCCATGTGAAAGCGACAGAGATGTGAATCTCCGAGATGTCATCAGGAATGAACAGGCCGGGAGTTCCAATCGCCACATATTCGTCTTCAGGAGTGGCGTTAGTTTTGCGAGGAAACACTCTAAGTATTGGCATGGTCAAAAAGTGAGCAGAGGGACAGCTTTATAGCACTTAAAAATGTTAGCCGCGCCCAGATACCGAGAATCGAAGCCGAAAGGAGAATCGCTGAGTAACCAGACCTCATCAGACGCGAGAATGACAGGAAGGGGAAAAGGCCGTAGGAATCTCCCCGCCCTATCATGAGAAAGAGGCGCACTGTTAGGGAACGGAAAGCCGTTAATGAGGATAAGGCCGTTATCGCCAAGTTCAACAGTATCGCCGTGAGACCCAGCAACCAACTTTAGGAAAGGCTTGCGTTTGCCCCACATGTTTTTCCTGAAGTATTCAGGAGGCACCCACTCAGTAGATGAGAAAGCATCAATAGGTACTTGAACGAAGTCGCCTTTTTGGGGGAGAGTATCGAGTTTCAACCATAGGCCGCGAGGGACAGACGCGGTAGTGTTGAGAATGAAGCACTCCGAACAAATGAGAGCGGCGAGGATTGAGCCGACAAGAATAACGAAGAGGGCATTACGTTTTTGTTTAAGTCTGCACATGATAAACCTCACTTTCTGAAAACGGGCTTGCCTTTGTTGTCATCGGCGGTCATTTTGCACTCCGGGTAATTGGAACAGCCCCAGAACGCGCCGTTTTTGCCGTTGCGTAAGAACATAACCGCGCCACAGCGGGGACACTTGACGTTACTTTTCTTTGATGACTTTTTGCTGTCGGATTTCTTAGACTTTGAATTTTCTGAGCCTTGAACGGTGATGGGCTGTGCAGAGGCAATGATTTCTCTGATAGTGTCTTGAATGTAGTTAATGACTTCATCGATGGACATTTGAGAGTCTTTAACTTTCCTGAAGTAAGTTTCCCAAACGGCAGTAAGGTCAGGAAGAGTAATATTTTCAGGCAGAGCGTGAATGAGGCTTCTTGCGGAGGGAGACGAAATCAAGTTTTTCCCCTTCTTAATCAACATGCCGCAGTCGATGAGTTCCTTAATGATTCCTGCCTGAGTAGCGGCTGTGCCGATGCCGTCAGTTTCCTTGAGGATTTTCTTAATCTCAGAGTCAAGGACATAACGGTAGACTTCATTCATAGCCTTTAGCAGAGTAGCCTCAGTGAATCTAGCTGGAGCTTTAGTTTTCTTCTCCAGTAAGTTAATATCGTTGCACGAGCCATTTTCGCCCTCTGAAGTTTCAGGCAATGGAGCGGAGTTATTATCCTCGTCGTTATCATTTTCGTCGTCTTTGTCCTGAGAATCATTCTCAATAGCTTTCCAGCCATCATTGAGAACGAGCCGCCCTGACGCAGTAAAGAGTTCGCCGTCAATGTCAGCGTTGATGTTGACCTGCAAAAATTCGTAGTCCGGCAAGAAGAAAGCAATGTAACGTCTAGCGACCAGCTCAAAGATTAAAGCCTCGTCGCCCTCAAGAGGCTTTGTAGCTTTACAGGAAGCTGACGGAATAATGGCGTGATGTTCTTCAACTTTTTTAGAATTGAAGACGGGAGTTGAGCGTCCTTTATCGACATTTTGAGGAACTCTGACAGAGGATAATGTTTCGATAACGTCAAAGATACGTTGAGCGTCGTCATGGTGAGCGTCGGGCAGAAATTCACAGTCTGAACGCGGATAAGTGAGAATGCCCTGCTCGTAAAGTTTCTGGCAAATGTCAAGTACTTTAGCTGGGGACAGGTCAAATTTTTTCGATGCAATCATCTGGAGTTTAGGAAGCGAGAAGCCTACAGGAGGCTTTGAAGACTGCTTTTTACACTCGTATTTAGTGATATTAGCTGGCTTCCCTTCAAGTCTGCTGACGAGAGCCTCCCCGACGGATTTATCGATGAGCCTTTTATCCTCATCAAGCCCTTGTTGTTCATCACGCGGTTTCCAAGTAGCGAAGAACGACCCATTTTGAACGTCGATCTTAGCCTTAACAAGCCAGAAAGGTTTGGGAGAGAATGCTTCAATGGCTTCATCTCTGCGGACGACGAGGGCAGTAACGGGAGTTTTGACTCTGCCAATTCTGAGAGGGCCGCCGTTGTAACCGTTTCTTTCAGCCATCTTAGTGTAGAGGCGAGTGAGATTAATGCCATGCAACCAGTCAGCGCGCCTACGAGCGAGAGCGGCATCACGGTCTCCGTAAAAATCGGAATCCGGCTTCAGGTTATCGAGAGCCTTTTTGACTGCTTCGGGATTAGTGTCGCTGATAAGGATACGCAGAACTTTTCCCTTGTAACCGCAGTAGTCGAGAATCTCATCAATGAGGAGTTGACCTTCCCTGTCGCAGTCGCCAGCGTTGACGACAACATCAGCCTGTTTCAACAATTTTTTGAGATTGTCGAATAAGTCCTTACTTTCTTTCTTGACGAGCATTTTCCAGACTTCGGGGAAGATAGGTAAGTCATCAACATTCCAGCGTTTATATTTATCATCATAATTTTCAGGCATAGCCTGTTCGAGTAAATGCCCCGCCGCCCACGCGACAATATCATCACCTGCCTTAATGTATAGTTTGTTGTTCTCCTGCGGTTTAGGAAGGACGGCGGCGATAGACCTTGCGAGACTGGGTTTTTCAGCAATGAATAAGCGCATAAAAAAGACTCCTTTCGTTAGTTACGCCAGACACGAGGAAGAATGATGTCATGCTGAACGAAAATCATGAACCTGTATCCGGGTTTAATCTTGATAGTGGGCTGTCTGTTAGCTTCTCTCTGAATAATCTGAGCGATAGCGTCAGCGACGGCAGAGGCAGCATTCTCAGCGAGGATAGTGCGAGGGTCATTAGTGTCCCTGTTGTTATTGTCAGTAGGAGCGATAATTTCCACGCCCGCGCCGAGTAATGAGACAAAGAGAGCAGAAGAAATGATAGACCCCCAATGACGATTAACTGCGCCTTTGAAGCCAGAATAGCCGGACTGATCCGCGCCCTTGAGATTGTCGAGAACGAGGCTAGAGCCGTCCGGGAAAATGAGCCTGCTCCACATGACGAGAACCCTGCTTTGCCCGTAAGAAATTTGGTTATCATAAGTGCCGATGATTCTTGACCCGCGAGGAATTAACAAATATCTTCCAGTAGCGGTATCGAAAACGTTTTCAGAGACCTGAGCGGTCATGTTGCCGGGCAAATCCGAGTTGAGGCCGGAGATGAGGACACAAGGAAGGAGAGTGCCAGATTTCAACTCCAAAGGACTGCGTGGAGAAACGACGGTGTATTGAGAATATTCCTCTGGTAAATCCTGTTTAGTGAAAGCGTCCTTTCTGTTCCAGCCGTTAGGGTCAGGCTGAGAGTTCTGCTGTTGAGGCATAAAGGGCATGGCCAACTCAGAAGCAGGGTTAGCGGTACTGCCCGGAGCATTGGATAGCAGACGAGAAACTTCGGCGAGAGTATCCGAGTTGCTACCCGACTGTCCAGAGCCACCGCCGTTGTTAGTTTGTTCCCTGAAAGCCTGAATGCTAGTAGGAGCATTAGCGGCGAGTAGACGTTGCACCTGATTCTGCTTCCTCATGTCAGAGACTTTAGGTACAGGAATATAAGCCGGACGAGCAGGTTGCGGCTTAGGAGCAGGAGGAGGCGGTGGAGTTTGTACAGGTTCAGGCTCAGGAGGCTTAGGGCGAGGGGGAGCAATGGATTGTGCGCCACGAGAAGCCTCAAAGAGATTAACAGGAGCGTTACTGCCGTTTACGCCACCGCCCGAATTGAGAATAGAGGTAGCAACGAGGGTAAAAATAATCCCCGCGCCGATGAAAACGAACAGAGCGATTCTTTTTGAGGCCGATTTACCCTGTTTAGCCTTTTGCTGTGCAGAGGGTTCAAAGCGGTCGGGACTGTCCGAACTCATTTTGCGCCCCGCCTTTCGGATTTTTTAGGAGCAGGATTTCTGCTTTCTCGAATGTTAGTATCAGTGATCTTTTCATCACGAACGATAGCGACTCTCTTGTGGCCAATTTTGAGATAAGCCCTGTCGAATAAGCGGTCAACGATGTAGTAGCGGCCCTTTACACGGTAATTCGAGAGGGTTTCCTTCTTGTCGAGATAAATGTAGAATGCCGGAGTCTCGCTGAAGCGCAGGGGCATACGAATATAAGTTTTCTGTCCGTCGTCAAAAACTGCGTCAGGCTTCCAGTCAACCCTGTTCTTGTCAATGATGGTGTAGCGGGTGTAGAGAGAAGCGAAGTTCACGCCGTCCGTGCCAAGCTGTAACTCATCTTCGAGAGGCTTTTTACCCGCACTGTTCTGCTGACTTTTCGTGAAAATGGCAGTCAGGTCATTTGTCTGGTAGGAGAAAGCCACGCCGCGAATGTACTGCGAGTTATCAGTAGCGGTGAAGTCGAGGTTGTAAGTTCTCTTGTCGGTATGAACGAGGAGATTAGTCGAGATACCGGGCTGAGACGGCTTAACGACGATGTGAGAGACGGAGAGGCCGTTCTTCATGGACTGGGAGGGAGAGAACATCCAGCGGACAGTGTCTCCCGCATGAATGCCCATGATGGATTCGC
>CALAUZ010000284.1 GCA_937892105.1 uncultured Fretibacterium sp.
GAAAATCATGATGGACAACCTCAACACCGAAGTAGCCGGGCAGTATATATTCGGCGGGACAGACACAAGCACTCAGCCTTTTGTAGAGATGCCGGACGGAAGCATACAGTATCAGGGCACAGATGAACGCATAAAGTACGCTGTAAGTGAGAGCCTGCTGGGAGATGTATCATTTGCGGGGAGTGATATAGTTCCGGAGAACGAGAACTCATACTTCATCTGTTCGCATTATGTTCCGCTTGACTGGGAATGGACTGGCAGAGAGGAGAAAGTGCAGATTACTGTTGGGAACAGGACGCTTTCCGTGTTCATACCTGAAGACTGGCAGGACTCCGACTACAACAAGACCAATAAATACAGCGATGACGAAACAAAACTCATAAACTATTCAGACCGCAACGGCTACAGAGATCCCAATGAAGTTAAAGGAATAAGCCTCGAAGAACTAGCTTCCATAGTGAACAGTTCGCTGGAAGAACAAGGGGCTGATATGCTTGTTCATGCGTACATCGAGAAGGATTACGAGATCGGAAGGCAGCAGCTTATTCTCAAATCCAACACCGGCGAGAAGGTTGGCATAACCGGCTGGCCTGACACCGACTACATGCCTATGGAGGCTACAGTAACAACCCTCGACATGAGCGATCCTACAGAGTGGAGGCCTTCTGGAACTGAGACATCATCATTCACGTTAATGATAGGCAATGACCCCAACAATAAAGCAACGATAAATATTACGGACACTGATACTGTTACGACTATTGCAGACAAGATTAACTCTGTGAACGGTATATTTGCCAGAACATCGGCTGACGGAAAAAGCATAGTTATATCCGCAGAACGTATCGGAGACCTTCCCGAAGACAGGCTCAGGATTGATGAAGCAAAAGAAGCACTGCATTACCCATCATTGACGATAACGGCAGAAGGTAACGCGAAGAAGATATTTGACCTTCCCACAGACAGCACAGGCAATTACACCAGCGATACTTTGACGGCTAAGAGCGAAACCCGCAAAATCGACCAGAGCCATATGGACGTTTTCGATGTTCTTGGCATGGAGACGGCCATGAAGTCAAGAGAGTTTGGCATGAATGATGTGCTGACGGTGAAGAATGGAGAGCAGCTTCACTGGCGAATGATAAGCGGCGGAAGAACGGCTGACATCAAGCTCAACTCTGGAACATATACTCTTGAGGACATAGCGTCAAGGCTCAAGAATGCTGGCGCAGGGTGGGTTGAGGTTACTCTCAGCGAGGACGTTAAGGACGACTCCGGCACTGGAACCCTCGACAATGAGGAGAAGACACAGAGGCTTGTCATGCGGGGTTACAATGGCGAACAAGTAATATTCCTCGACATGAACGGCAACAATTACGCCGACAAGCTAGGAATGTCAACAGCCCTCCGTACTGACGCTTACACAGACACAGTTAATGGTACAGGCACTAAATGCGTAAATTTCCCTTCAGCTCCCTGCGTTGATGACAATGTTGGAATACAGATGAGGGTCCAGATGAATTGCGGAATGAGCTATGACGTTAATATCAAGAAAGCCGATGTAGTTGACAAGAACACAGGTTTCGTTGACAGGGCGTTGGTAATGCAGGAGATAGTAGACCAGGTGAACGACTTAGAGGGATATGATGTCATGGGTTTTGCCCAGCATGTTGACGAGAATGGAACGGATATACCCGGCTCATGTTCGATATACTTCCTTTCTGGCGAGGCATTTACGGTTGTGGATTTGCCATTCACTGACCCTGAGTGGGACGACTATTCGGGCGGTCTTGCGGCTCAGATGGGCATTCACGGCGGTGTAACGTCAAACCTGAAGCAGACGGAAGTACCCATGAAGGACAATGCAACGTTTGGAGCAGCCTACACTGACGCAGGAAACACATTCAGGCCGGGAACTATACGCTTCTCGAACCTTGCGCACAGCGTTGAAATAGACGTGAGCGAGGAGGATACTGTGAAAGACGTTATGGACAGGCTCAGAACTCAGGCAGGGGAATGGCTGTACGTCAACTATTACGATGAACACATGGGTCAGGACGCGACACGAAATACAGGGGATTATCCTTTGCTTTCCATTTCATCGGTTGATGGTTCTGCTGTGAATATACTTGACGTTAAGGGACATATTGCAGAAGATGCATTGGGGCTGTCAACGAGTGTTCAAGGGAGGCTCAACGAAGATGGTACAAGAAACGGCATAGAGGCTTTCGAGTGGGACATAGAGAACCAGTCATTCCCTGCTGATACTCTGAGCATTACCGTAGCAGGATACACTCACACCATAGACCTTACGGCATTAAGGGACGTTACGGCGGACAACAAGATAAAGGCTGAAGATGTCGTGAAGTTTGTCAATGCGAGAATGCAGGATTATGACGTTCAGGCTGAAGTCAACAAGGATAACGAGTTAATGCTGTGGTCGCCTAGAGGATACTCGGTCAGTATTGCATTCCAGAATAAAGACGGGACGGACAAGACAGCGGATTTTCTGGGAACAGGGACATCATCGAGAAGCTGCTACAGGGGCGGCTATAACCTTGAGGGTTCGGCAACTACGCGCGGAATTGACACGACTGACATGTACAGTTCAGGGATACACGCACAGAACGCAACAATCAGGAGCGGTGCGAACACCATGAAGCAGAATGGCTTTGGTGTAATCAATGACGCAATAGCCGCGATTGAGGCAGGAAACAGGGACGACCTTGCGGACAAGATGCTCCCGAGAATAGATGACTTCATCAGCAATATTCTGTCAGTCATGGCGGAAGATGGAGCGTTGCAGGCGCGTTACAGCTACAACAACGAGCGTCTTGTTACGGAGAGTGCGATAATGGACGAGCAATACGATGACCTGGTGAAGATTGACCCTGCGGACGCAATCTCACAGCTTATGATTGCGGATTACATGTATCAGGCTAACCTTGCCATGATTGCGAGGATAATACAGCCCAGCCTTCTCGATTTTCTGAATTAAGGGATAAAGTGAAGAATTTTGGCGGTCAGCGGGGATAAATATTTCTCACTGGCCGCTGTTTTTGTGCCTGGCATTTCCTTATTAATGCGAGGGGTATTTTCTTCATTGCCGGGCAAAAACTCCTCCTCCTTTCAAAATCTGCCGCAGCTGTTTGTCGAGATTGCATAATAAAAATCAGGGCGGCTCATTACATAAAAGCCTGACCCTGACAGTTATATGCGTATAGATTTAGGGTTTGGGCTTCTTAGTTCCCCGTCAGCATGATGGCCGAACAGGAGAGCCTGTGTGTGAAAATATAACACATATTTAATTATGACGCAAAACTTTTACATCACAACACGCCAAAATATTTCATCATTAATCAATCTCTTATCAATGATAGAACATTCTCTGGCTGCTGGTTGGCCTGAGCAAAAACACTAGTTTGTGCATTGAGCATAATCTGAAGTTTCGTAAAGTCTGCCGCCGCTTTAGCTTCATCAGCATCACGTATTCTGCTTTCTGAGCTTGTTACATTCTCATGCATTACCGATATTACTGACGCGCTGTGTTCAAGCCTGTTAATCAGCACACCGACTTTTGCGTTCTGTGATGAAACTTTATCGAGTGCCGTATCAATAACGCCTATAGCTTCTGCAGCTCTCTCTCGGCTCACAACATCAACTTTCTTCAGGTTCAGGCTATCCGATGAAATTTCTCCAATACCGAAGTCTATCACTTCCCCTTCATTAATGCCTGCCTGAAGACGGACTGAATTGTCCTTCAAGTGTACAGTTGTTGTTGCGTTTTGAGCTGAGAACATAAATTTTTTGGCGGTGTCGTTCCAGTCGGCATGTATTCCCGCCATCGCGTCAAATACAATATCCGCGTCAGGACTGATTGCTCCTATTAAGTGATTGCCCGTAGTCTTGATGTTTAGCGCAACATTACTGTTATTATGCGAATTGGTTATGTTTATCTCAAACTCGCTTTCTGTCGCTTCCTGAATTGTATTCACTCCAAGACTGTTCAGCAGTTCTTCTGCCCCTGAGAACCTGAGTCTGCCTTCACTTCCTGCTATTGCCGAACGTATCACTATGCTTCCTGCAACCGACTCTGAAGTGTTTTCGGCCGCGTTATCCTCCGTAACGAGAGAGGCAAAATGATTACCGCTGCCGTCCGTAAGATATTTTGACTGGCCAAGTTCTTCAGATATTGCGCTGTTGAGTTTCTGGACAACATCATTCAGTGTGTCATTGCCGTAGAACATAATGCTTGCAGTCTGGCCGTCTCCCTGAATAATGGTGAGTTTCTGGGGAACATCAAGAAGGAATTTTCCGCCCTCATCGTAGAAATTGGCAAGCTCACTAAGCATGAAATTACCTGTTGCCATACTTCCTGCGGCAACAGATTCTTCAATGTAGCCGGAGTCGATGAGGACCTCGTTGCTTATTGTCGTGAAAGCAACATTGTCGCCAGTGTCGGCACTGCTTAACCCGATAGAGGCAGCTCTGATGAAGCCGTTTTCGTACAGCCCCTCCTGTATGGAGATGTTTGTTATGCCGGTTGCCTCACCATTTGCATCAGTAGATTGTGTTGGTGCGTTGTTTCCTCCTCCGATTGCGGCCGCATTGCCAGTAGTGCCTGCTGTTGCCGTGATATATCCGCCGGTGATACTGATGGTGTTCCCAGGTGCTTGAAGTCCGCCGCCGATACCTGCTCCGTTTGAGCCTCCTTCAGCAGTGATTTCACCGCCGCTTATGGTGATAGTTCCTTTACCGGTTCTTGCAGAATCACCAACGCTGACAGTGCCATCTCTTTCGCTTCCACTTCCACTGCCGATGCCCGAACCGCTAGGACCTCCTTTAGCCTTGATAGTACCTCCTGTTATAGTGATACTTCCCGCATTTGCGTACCTTCCGCTTCCGATACCTGCTGCTTCGTTGCCGCCTGAAGCCTCAATGTAGCCTCCGCTTATGGTTATATTTTCACCCGCTGCTTTAGATCCGCTTCCAATGCCTGCACCAGCCTGTCCTGTGTTGAGGGCTTTGATCGTGCCTCCACTGATGTTGATTTCACCGCCCATTCCGGCTGAGCCGCCGCCTATTCCTGCTCCCCAGCTGGGGCTTGTTGCTGTAATATCTCCGCCAGTTATATTGATAGTACCGTTCACCATATACCTTCCGCTTCCGATACCTGCCCCATAATTTCCGCCGGTAGCTTCGACAGTCCCGCCGTTGATGTTGATAGTTCCACCATTGTAAGTGATAGTTCCATCAGCAGATCCTGGCTCTCT
>CALAUZ010000285.1 GCA_937892105.1 uncultured Fretibacterium sp.
AACAGGACTCAATCCCTACAGAATCTCTTTGAGGGCTGGCGGTCGTGAATGTGCTTTTACACCTTTGGACACTCACCCGCTAAGAGTCATAGCCTCATTCATTGACAGGGACGGCAATATGATTTCCAGCACTGAGAGAATGATTACCCCTAAAGAGTTCGAGATTAATATAGCCGTTGTAGCAGGCAAGCCCCTAACGCTTTGGAATGCCTCTGAACGTTCAGACTATGAGCTGAGTCCAGACGCGTTAATGGAAGGAACGCCGATAAGGATACGCGCCTCGCTAAATCCTCCTTTCAAGGGTGAACACACACTCAAATGGACGGGGGACGCAGCAACAGCCCTAATGAGCCAGGACAAAGACGACATATTTATACGCCGCGGGACTGTTGGTGAAAGTGAAATAGCAGTAACGGCCTTCAACGCGTCAGGAACGAAATTAGGCGGGGGCGAGGGGAAAATCATCATAACTATTCCCGCGTCAACATATCAGGCTTCATCAATGGAGCGTGAAGCGTGGCAATCATGGCAAAAAGCCCAAGAGCAATGGGAATCCGGGAGCTATGCTGAGGCAGTCGACACAGCAACAAGGGCGGCTAATCTTTCCCCCAGAGATTCGGATATTACAGACGGACTCCGGGCAATGAGCGCGAATTACAGCAGGTACACAAAAGCATTAAAGCTCCGTAATGACGCTAAGAATTTTGACGCAGCGAGAAGATTTGATGACGCTTTGAAGAATCTCCGAATCGCCCAAGTGATATGGCCGATTGATGAAGGAGAAGAGTCAATCCGGGCTGCTGAGCAAAAAGTTGACGAGCAGAGGAAATTACAGCAGGAAGCTAACTGGCTTCGTGATACTGCAAGCGCATATGACAATGAAAATATGTTTGAGGAAGCGTTAGAGTTTTACGCTAAAAGTATTGCTGTAATGTCAAGTGATGCTGTTTCCGACAGAATGGAACGCATACGCAACAGGCTAACCCTCATAGCAGACGCAGACCGTTACGCCGGAGAAGGCAATAACCTTGAACGCGAGGGCAAATTGCAGGAGGCACTCAACCATTACAGCGCAAGCATAATGAGCAACCCTGACGCAGGATTACGACAGCACATCGAGGAGCTGCAGAGCGTAATCTCACGCCGCGAACGCCAGGCCAATGCGCTTTACCGTGAAGGCCAGGATCTCCAGAGGCGCAATCAGAACCAGGAAGCACTGAGACGTTACACCGAAAGTATGAACGTCTGGCCAAACGACAACGCTAAACAGAGGGTACAGCAATTAAGCAGGAGTACGAGGCTTGCCCCTGACGCTGTGATACGAGGCCCTGAAGATTTCGGCATTGGAACAAGGATAGATGCTCAGAAGATAGTGCAGGAAGCTGACGAGCTGTATTCACAGGGAGATATTGACGGTGCTGCGGTACTCTATAAGAAGGCACAGA
Organism: uncultured Fretibacterium sp.; assembly: GCA_937892105.1. Next base: position 1,446 of record CALAUZ010000285.1, read on the forward strand.
GTATTGCTCCTTCTGACGAGATGAAAAAATGGGTGGCACGTCTTGACGCTGTACTGAAGGAACGGGACGCAGTGAACGCGGCTAACAGGCAGATAACTGAAGCAAACGCTCTGTTCAAGGCAGGGAAGACGAAAGAGGCACTTGACCTTTACCGGGAGAGTTTGAAGACACACAAGAATGCGGAAGTTGAGGCATTCATACGGAGGCAGGGAACAGGGAAATGATGATAGTCGGATTTTGCAACCTCAAAGGCGGGGTAGGGAAGACGACCTCATGCCAGAGCATAGCAGCATCACTCACAAGAATGGGCAAGAAGATTGCGGTTGTTGACATGGATCCGCAGAGCAATCTCAGCGCAGGTTTCGGCATTAGCCCATCGCCGACAGACCCGCAGGTTTTCGACTTGCTTTCAGGTGCGGCAGAATGGGACGATATAGTTGTCAGCAAGGAAGGGATAGACATTATCCCAAGCTCATTAAGCCTTGTCATGGCCGAACTGAACAACGAAGGGCCGGTAAGCAGCAGGACGGCACTACGAGATGCCCTGAAGAAGGTTGAGGCAGACCGTTATGATTACATACTTCTGGACAGTCCCCCTCAGTTGGGGATATTCACGCAGAATGTTCTTGCGGCGTGCAGGAAAATCATAGTGCCTATGGACGGCGGGTTTTACAGCCTCTTTGGATTAAGGCTTCTGGACAGCTCAATGGGAATATTCCGCGAACGTCTGAATCCTGAACTTGAGATAGGCGGAATACTAATGACGAATTACAATCCTCGACTGTACATATCCAGACAGATATACGATGATGTGAAGAAGTCATTTGGCGATGTACTGTTCGAGAGCTTTATCCGCCAGAACATAAGCATAGTTGAGGCTTCAAGCATGGGAATGTCAATATTCGAGTATTCCCCGAAGTCGAAAGGTGCTGAATGTTACAAGGCTGTAACGGAGGAATTTCTGCGCAGGTTTGAGGGCGATTATGTACCTTCCGCAACCCCTGCCAGCGTTCCAACCCCTGCACCTGTTACCGAAACGCCAGAAGCTCCGGCCATGAAGGACAAGAAGGAAGACACTAAGCCATTGCCGCCATTGCCAGAGCCAGAAGTTACCGTGTCATCTCCTGAACCTGCTGAACCGGCCAATGAACCCGAACCAGTACAGGAACTTCCCGCCCCAGCACCTTCAAGCACTGAGCCTGAACCCGTAACGGACGCTGAACACGCCGAACCCGACACAGCTATAGCTCCTGTTCCTGAGCCTGAACCCGAAACGAAACCTGCCGTGCCTTCACCCGTGAAACCTCAGCCTGTAGTGAAGAGGGTAACGCTTGGTACATACGAGGAAGGGATAAAACAGGACGTTATCGACATGCTTCCAGAGGCGGAAAAGGGAATGTGGATGCAGCTGCTTGGTTCTGTAACGGACATATCGCGCGGTGAAATTGACGTTCACTCGTTGCGAGATGATTTCGAGGATTCCGACAAGGACAGGTACACGTTCTATGTTCTGAATGACGAGTCGGATTCCTTCTGGCCCGTAATGTATCCTGACCAGATAATCGAGCCGTTAAGGTGCGTGATTAAGTGGGACGAATACGGATCTGCTGAAGTATTCATGTAGTTATAGCGATAAAATAATACCCCTTGAGGAAAACTCAGGGGGTAAATTTTTGCCTGCATTTTACGGAATTGTTATGGCAATTACTGTGTTGCTTTATCTAAAAACTGGCAAGAAGACTCCCACCTCTTTAGGTGAGAGATGAATTGTCTCATAGTATAATTTCCCCATGACAGAAGAAGAGAGACTAGCTAAGAATAACCGAATAC
>CALAUZ010000286.1 GCA_937892105.1 uncultured Fretibacterium sp.
GAGGGCAATTGAGAAAATCCCCGAAATACGAGAGCTGATAGTTCCAGTGAGTGAACTTGAGGCTACGAAGCAGAAGATAACGAGGCCGGGAACGAATGAAGCCCGGCTTTATTATTCAGTAGAGAAGGATTCCGAGAAGTTCAACGCGGAATACAGGAAGGCAAGGGGGCGCAGATAATGGCGTTCAAGCATGGAGTGTACAAGTCAGAAGTTCCAACGTCGTTAATTTCGCCTGTGCAGACAGAGGCAGGATTGCCCGTTATTGTGGGAACAGCCCCGTTGCACCTAGCCTCCGATGAGGAAGCCCTGCAGAATGTGAACAAGCCTCAGCTAATCTACAACTACAGCGAGGCCGTGAGCTTATTCGGGTTTTCGCGTGATTGGGATAAATACACGTTGAGTGAGTTCATATACAGCCAGTTTGCGTTGTTTGCGATGTGCCCTTGCGTGTTAATCAATGTTCTTGACCCGGCGAAGCACAAGCAGACGGTAAGCCCTGCCGACTTCACGATAACGGACGGCGAGGCGAATTTAGGGCAGGATGTGATACTTGCGAACGGAGTAACGTTTGACGGCACAACCACATACACAGCAGGAGTTGATTACTCTTTAGGTTATGACGATGACGGCAATGCGATACTGACAGTTCTTAGCGGTGGGCAGTTAGCGAATGCCTCAAAGGTGAAGGTAGGATTTACGAGGCTTAACCCCTCAGCAGTAACCGCATATGACATAATCGGCGGAGTTGAGGCCAGCACAGGAAATTACACCGGCTTTGAGCTAATTAATCGTGTATTCCCGAAGTTCAGGATAGTACCCGGTCTGCTATGTTCTCCGAAATGGAGTGAGAAGCCAGAAGTAGCGGCGGTAATGAGGGCAAAAGCTGAGAACATTAACGGGCTTTTTACGTGCATGAGCGTTGTTGATATTCCGAGTGATGCGGCCGGAGCGGACAGATACACAGAAGCTCCAGAGTGGAAGAATCAGAATAACTACATGGGAACACACGAGATAGCCTGCTGGCCTAAAGTTAAGCTCGGTGATGATGTTTTTCACCTATCGACGCAATTAATCGGGCTAATGAATAAGACAGACTCCGGCAATGAGGACACGCCTTACGAGTCGCCGTCGAATAAGCTCCTGCAGATGAACTCTTGCGTGATTGCGAGCGGCAAAGAAATAGACTTAGGCATAGAGGAAGCGAACTACCTTAACGGTCAGGGAATAGTTACAGCGTTGAACTGGATCGGAGGGTGGCGAGCATGGGGCAACAGGACAGCCGCATATCCCGCTAACACGGACGTGAAGGACTGTTTTATCCCAGTGCGCAGGATGTTCGATTGGATAGGCAATGAGTTTATCTTGACGTTCTGGCAGAAAGTAGACGCGCCAATGACTCCGCGACTAATCAGGACAATAATCAACAGCTACAACGTGAGGCTGAACGGGTTATCAGCGAGAGAGTTTATTCTTGGAGGCCGTATTGAGTTCATGAGCACGGAAAATCCTACGACAGATTTACTCAATGGCATTCTGAGATTCCACATATACATGACTCCGCCGCCGCCAGCCGAACAGATTTGGGGTATTTTCGAGTTTGACCCTGATTATTTCGAGGCATTATTTGCTGCTGTAGCGTAGGGAGTGTGAACAATGAGCAATGTAATCCCAGAGAAGGGAATAAATTTCAGCGTCTACCTTAACGGCGAAGATTTGCTAGGAGTTGCGGAAGGAACAATCCCCGCGCTTGAATCAATGACGAGTGAGGTCAAGGGAGCGGGAGTAGCCGGAGTGATAGAGAGTCCAGTAATAGGGCATTTCAACTCAACGAACTTTTCGCTGACGTGGCGGACAGTAACGAAAGACTTCTTGAAGTTGTTTGACCACACGACGAATGACCTAGAATTATTCGCAGCTCTGCAGCAGTACGACGCAGGATTGGGAGAATACAAGGCAGTCCAGCTCCACGTGTACATAAAGGCGATAACGAAGACGCGAACACCGGGTAACTTGGTAGTAGGGGACAACATGGACACGCAGATGGAGTTCGAAGTTCCGTACATGAAGATCGAGCTTGACGGCAAGGAATGGATCGAGCTAGACAAGTACAACTACATCTACAAGGTAAATGGAGTAGATCAGCTTGCGGATGTACGTACAGCGTTGGGTAAGAGTTAGGAGGGTGAAGTATGAAGATAAAGCTAATGAAGGCAATCAAGCACAAGGGGCAGGAGATACACACGCTAGACCTGCCGCTTGAGGAACTGACAGGCAATGACCTCATAGAGATCGAGAAGCAGCTTGTGCAGTCAGGAGAAGTCCCATTTGTAACTGACTTTAACAAGGTGTATTTGGTGAATATAGCGTCAAAGGCGACGCACATTCCGACTGAGATTTTGAAGTTTGCGAGTGCAAAGGACTTCACGAGGATAACGAATGAGGTGCGAAATTTTTTGACACTTTCGGACTCAGACGAGAACGAGGAAGCCGAAAGCCCGGAGACTCCCCCCGAAATATCCTCCGGCGAATAGCAGTAAGGTTAGCCCGCGCGGATACAGGAACGCCCGTTATCGAGTGGCTGAAGATGACGTTGACGGACTTATTCGAGTGGGTAAATATTGTTGGTGATGAGGCAGAGCGATTAGAGCGCGAGATGAAGAAGAAAGGCAGGTGATACCCTGATGGCTGGGAAAATGGTAGAGATGACCTTTGCGATCGGAGCGGCATTAGCCGGGGGTTTCAGCGGAGCTTTCGGGAAGGCAGGACAAGCACTAGGTGAGTTGCAGAAGCAGACCTCAAGTTTGCAGAAAGTATCCGGGCAAATAGGCGCGTACCAGAAGATGCAAGGAGCGGTTCAGCAAGGAGCCGAGAAGCTGAATGCGGCGCGAATGCGAGTGAAGGAACTCGGAGTGCAGATGAAGGCCACAGGGACACCGACCGCCGCGCTGAAGAAACAGTTTACCGCAGCGAATCAGGAAGCGCATCGTTTAGAGGCAGCGTTAGGGACTCAGCGCAAGAAGCTGGGAGAGTTACGCACGGAGTTGACTGGTGCAGGGGTAGATACGAAGCACCTAACCTCCGAGCAGGCAAGATTGGCGGCACAATCTCAGAGGCTTGCGGAAGCGCAGACGAAGTTGCAGAACTCACGAGCTGCATTGCAGGCAACCCGTGAAAAACTCTCATGGGGCAACGTCAAGGGAGACCTGATGAAAGCCGCTGGAATTGGGTTGAGTCTCGGAGCACCCGTAATGCAAGCCGCAGAATTTGAGCATGCCGCCGCAAGATTGAACGCCGTAGCATTTTCTGGAGGAGGCCGTAATGCTGAGGAGGACGCAAAATCTTTCAAGGCATTGCAAGAACAAGCCCGCCAGTTAGGACGCGATACACAATTTACGGCAGTCCAAGCGGCACAATCGCAGGAGAATTTAGCGCGAGCAGGTTTTAATGCGAACGAGATAATCTCAGCAATGCCCGGTTTGCTGGATATGGCGGCAGCTGAAGGCATGGATTTAGCAAATGCAGCTGACATTATGGCGAGCACGTTGCGAGGCTTTGGGCTTGAAGCTGAGAATGCCAGCAGGGTGAGTAACATTCTTGCGCAGACCAGCGCGGCGAGTAACTCAAGCATTACGGGGCTTGGTGATAGCATGAAGTATGTTGCCCCCGTAGCAAAAGGATTAGGTGTATCCGTTGAGGAGACCAGCGCAATGTTGGGGATCATGGCGAACGCAGGCATTAAGGGAAGTCAAGGCGGTACGGCATTGCGAGCAGCATTCTTAAGGTTGAGCAAAGAACCGAAAGCTGTTGCGAATGCGCTTGCGGAACTGGGCATCAAATCCAGAGACGCGAAAGGGAACATGCGCGAACTGCCAGAGTTAATGCAAGCCCTAAGTGCAAGGATGAAGAATATGGGATCAGCGGACAAGATGAAGTACCTGAGCAACATATTCGGAAGTGAGGCCGCTTCAGGAATGCTCGCAGTAATGGAAGCCTCAGTTGACGGTTCACTGCAACAGTTGACACGTCTTAATCGTGAATCAAGTGGACAGTTACAGGCCATGAGCAAGCACACAGGAATCAGCATTGAGGAACTGCGTGCAGGTATGGAGAAGGCTGACAAGTATGCACGAGCTTTAGGAATCTCGTTTGGAGATTTGAGCGTGTACACGTCAATGTTAGCGCAAAGTGGTATCAAGGGAGCTGATGCCGACCAGAAGCTGACACAGGCATTCTCTAAGATGAAGGACAAGCCCAAAGACGTGCAGAAGGCGTTGAAATCCTACGGAATAGCTCTCTTGGATGACAAAGGTAAGATGCGGGACTTCAATGCAATCTTGACCGACCTGAACAACGCGATGAAGGATATGAAGCCGCCCGACCAGTTGAAGGAATTGACGAAGATTTTCGGCAAGGATGGAGCGCAGGCAATTCAAACGTTGATGCAAGGGATGAGTAACGGCCTGTATGCCCAATACTCTGAAGTTGCGAAGAGTGCGACAGGAGTAAGCAAGGAAATGGCTGATAAAGTGCTAGCGACATTCTGGGGACAGAAGGAACTAGCGAAGTCAGCGATAAGCGACCTCATGATAACTATCGGGGACGTGTTATTACCGACGGTTGAGAGTATAGTGAAAACGTTTGCAGACTGGACGGCGAGCTTAGGTAAATTAGCGACCGAACACCCATATGCTACGAAGTTAATAGTAGGTACAGTAGGTGCAATCTCCGCTCTGAACGTCGGAATAATGGCTTTGAAGTATGCGTGGCTTGGAATAAAGTTGCCCTTCCAGACGGCAAAAGTAGCGTTTGATTTGATAAGCCTCAAGGCACTTACGAACGCAGACGCATTGACTGAAGCAGGGAAGAAGGCCGGATTATTCTCGAAGGTGTCTGGGAAATTGTCTTCGGTCGCGAGGGGGATCGGTAAGGGATTCTCAGCGATAGGGAGTGCAATCAGCAAGGCATTTTCTGGGATTATGAGCATGGGAAAGAGCCTGATTAGCGGATTGTTCAGCCCTATGGGGTTAAAGATTTTGCTCATTGCCGGAATTATAGCGGCGGTTGCTGCTGCGGCGTATCTCATCTACAAGAACTGGGACAAGATCAAGGCATGGTGGAATTCTTGGACGCTCAAGGATGTATTTGCGCCGGTGATAGGTTTTGCACAGCGGGCATGGTCATACGTGAAGCAGAAATGGGAAGACCTGAAGGCATGGTGGAACTCATGGACACTTGCAGATTTATTTGCTCCCGTGAAGTATTTTGCACGAGATGCGCAGGCTTACGTCATCGAGAAGTGGGAAGGCTTCAAATCTTGGTGGAACTCTTGGTCAATCTGGGACATTTTCGCGCCAGTCAAGGAATACGCAGAGAGCGCGAAGGAATATGTATCTGAGAAATGGGAAACCCTCAAAAGCTGGTGGGATTCTTGGTCGTTTGCTGACGTGTTCGCACCGATGAAGGGTTATGCGGAGGAAGCACAAATCTACATTACTCAGAAATGGGACAGTCTCAAAACGTGGTGGAACTCATGGACATTTTCCGATGTGTTCGCGCCGGTGAAAGACTATGCACTCAGTGCGTATGAATCAGTCAAAGGCAAGTGGCAAGAGTTTTCTGACTGGTGGAACTCGTGGAAGATCGCAGATATATTCCCTGATAGTTTTTCAGTGTCATGGGAAAATTTGAACACTGAGGATTTATCTGGTATCTGGGACGGTCTCACAAACGGTTTCAACACTGCGAAGGAATTATTGCTCTCCGGCTGGAATAATCTTGCTGGAATGCTGAATATAGATTTTTCAGGCTTCTGGGACACTCTTTCGTCAGGATTTGCCACAGTCTGCGATTCTCTCAAGGGAGCATGGAAGGGAGTAACCGGCTTCATTAAGGATACGTGGAACACAGCAGCAGATTATGTATCTGGAGCGTGGGATTGGACGAAAGGATTATTAGGTTTCGGTGAAGATTCTGAAGCCGTAAATCAGGAACAACTCAAAGCACAAGTACAAGACATCACTGTGCTAAACAAGATGAGCGAAGGTTTCTCTCAGCGAGTAGCCGAGATGACAGCGGCATGGCAGCCGTTCAAGGCTTCACTTGGCGAAGGGTTCGAGGAAATCTACTCCGTAATGCAGGGCATAGCCGATAGGATTCGCGGAGTAACTATCCCTGCGATCCATGAACTAACGACAGCCCTGAGTCAGATCGCGAGCGAAGTATCCTCAATAGTGCAGGCCGGAGGCTTAGAGGTTGAAGTCAGGACACCGGCCACCCAAGCAGCTCAAAGTTACAGCCGGACAGCCGGGAGCACATGGGGAGGCAGGCGGCGCGCTAAAGGCGGAATAATCACCCAGCCTGAGATAGCATTAATCGGTGAGGCCGGACGTGAGGCAGTTATTCCCCTTGAGAACAAAACCAGAGGAATACCATTGTGGAAAGCGGCCGGTGAAGAAATGGGCTTACTGTTCGGTAACTCCACGACTAACAACGATAATCGCAACAACTCAGTAATGTTTTCGCCGACGTACAACATAACAGTAAACGGAGGAGAAGCTGGAATTGAGGAGAAATTCCGGCAGATAATCGAGGACGTAATGCTAGACTTTCAGGACAGGATGCAGAGGACTAGTTTTGAATGAAGACATACAGGACAGAGCAAGGCGATACGTGGGACATGATCGCTCTAAAAATGTACCCTACAATTGGAGCTGAAAAGCTGATGGATATTCTGCTAGACTACAACCCCGAACACATACACACAGTAATTTTCCCCGCTAATGTGATTCTGAATATCCCTGATGTAGATGTGCCAGTGATTTCGAGCCTGCCTGCATGGAAGAGGTGAGCATAATGGACGCACACCCTGCACGATGGGCGGAAGTCGTAATCTACTATGAGGGCGTGAATATCTCTATGGATATAGCCCCATACCTGCTGAACTTCACATACACAGACAATGCGAGCGACAAGGCAGATGATATTTCTCTGACCCTAGAGGATCGGGAGCGTCTATGGTGCAATGATTGGTTTCCGACGAAGGGAGACAAAATCAAGGCCAGCATAGTGATTCACGATTGGGAGGCGGAAAATCAGACACAATCTTTGCCATGCGGGACATTTGAGGTTGACCAGATAGAGTGTGCCGGGCCACCGAACCACGTAACCATTAAGGCGGTATCAACGCTAGTGTCAAAGCCAATGCGTCAGGAGAAGCACACCAAAGCGTGGGAGAACGTGAAATTGTCAATAATAGCTGGAGACGTAGCGAGTAAAAACGGCCTCAGCTTATTTTGGGACAGCTCTGAAGACCCATTCTTTGATCGTAGGGATCAGGTCGAGACATCAGACTTAGAGTTTTTCTCCGGGCTTGCGCGTGATTACGGAATAGCTGTCAAGGTAACGGACACACAGTTAGTCTGCTACCTTGAAGAGGATTACGAGGCCAAAGCTCCAGTAGGAGAGCTTTCGTTCGGTGATAAGAAAGTTATCAGCTGGAGTTTTACGAGCAAGGCAGCCGGAACGTACAAGTCAGCGAAACTCCAATATCACGACCATGTGAAAGATGAGACATATGAGGTAGAGGAAGCCGGAGATGCTGAAGGCACAGGGCGAGTACTTGAAATCAACCAGAAGGCAGACAATCTCGGAGACGCAAAGAAGATAGCGAAAGAGAAATTGCGGAAGGCGAACAAGAAGGAGATCACTGGCAGCATAACGTTGATGGGAGACCTGAGATTTGTGGGAAGCAGCAACATAAAGATTTCAGGTTTTGGGGCATTTGACGGCGTATATTCCATTGAGAAGGCGACGCACAGTGTGAGCGGTTCATATACGACGAAGCTGGATTTGAGTATGGGCAAGGAGTCCAAGAAGAAAGCGGCCAAGAAGAAGGGCAAAACCGGCAGGAGGAAGTCAACCAGCTCCGATGTGGTGAACAGTGTGTATTTTGGAGAAAGGCAGGTGCTTATTTCACCAGATGGCGGATAACTACGATGAATCATGTGCGCATGGACGGTTTGGGTATGTTTCAGCGTATGACCCAGAGCGGCATATGGCGCGCATAGAATTTCCCGACAAGGATAATCTTGTGTCTGCATGGCTGCCAGTAGCAATTCCGAACTCTTTGCAGAACAAGGACGAGCGATACCTAGACATTGGGGAGCATGTGTACTGCAACATGATGGGTAACGGCTTAGAGATGGGAGTAGTGCTCTGCTCAGTCTATGACGACAAGAATAAGCCGATAGTACATGAACAGGACATCAGGGTAGTAACCTTTGCGGACGGCACGCAGATTTCATACGACAGGGGAAAGCACCTGTTGAAGGTCGAGTGTGTCGGGGATATTGAGATTCACGCTAGGGGGCACATAAATATCATTGCGGACGGAAACATGAAGCATCAGGCGGCACGTATCGACTTGAATTAGAGAGGAGTTATCAATATGTTTACAGTAATCAGTATGTTGTTTCAGTCATGGTCTATTGCAACTAGCGGTCTTTCTTTCTTAGAACAGCTCGCCTACATCGTCATTCTATTTTCAGTTTTAGTGGGGCTAGCGCGTTTATGCCCGAAGGATAATAAGGTATGCCAGCAGTAACCCGAAAAGGCGACATTTGCACAGGTCATGAGTGCTTTCCGCCGCGCAATTCAACCAGCGGAAGCCCTAACGTTTTTGTGAATGACAAGCCCGCTCATCGGCAAGACGACTCATGGGCAGCGCATACATGCACACATCCCGAAGTCCCGCACGGTACTCATGGAGGAGTCTTATCGTCAGGAAGCGGGACAGTATACGTGAACGGAAAACAGCTCGGAAGAATTAGCGACCCCGTATCTTGCGGGTCAAGTGTGGCAACGGGGAGCGGGAATGTTTATGCAGGAGGTTAATACTTCATGATTGGTTCACTGGGAAGCGTAGTGTTCGAGGTCTCAACGGAGAGAGTAAGAACTTTTCGGGACTTGCAGATACAACAGAGCGCAAAATATTCAGAGCACGCAATTCACGGCAGAAAGGGGCTGTTAGAGTTCACAGGTCTCAGCCCTGCATCAATGAGCTTAAGTATAAGATTAGACGCTGGATTAGGCATAAATCCAAAAGAGGAGCTGAATACATTACATGACATACTGAATAATCATCAGGCAGTGCCTTTCATCCTTGACGGAGAACCGCAGGGAGATGGGCTGTGGGTGTTAGAGGGATTAGATGAGAACCATGAAATAATTGATAAACACGGGACTTCCATTGCTGTGGAGGTTTCACTAAAGCTAAAAGAATATATCGAGGTGGAGGCTAATGGAGGTTGATGTGCTTGCGACACAGGAAGAGATAAATTTTGCGCCTGATAATGTATTTGATGAGGTCATCCAGAATGTCAGGACAATCTGCACCACGCCGAAATACAGTGTGCCGCTTGACCGACTTTTCGGGGTTAATGCCGTGATAGTAGACCGACCGACACCGAAGGCTATAGCCGAAATGCAGGCCGAATTAGTGCAGGCTATAAGGAAATATGAGCCTCGTTGCAGGGTTAAGAAAGTGAGCTTTGACGGCGATATTGACGGCAAACTTACAGCGAGAGTGAGGATTGAGATTCTTGAAGAGTGATTTATTTCCGGGACTTGCTGACATAGTTTTTGCTGAGAAGTCCGCTGAAGAAATCGAGAGCAACGTTATCACCCTGTATGAGCAAATCGCAGACCGCACTCTTGCACGAGGAGACCCAGTAAGATTATTTCTAGAGACCATCACGCTGATAATTATTCATCAACGTAGCCTCATAGATTACGCGGCCAAGATGAACCTTCTAGCCTATGCAGAGGGTGATTACCTTGATCATTTAGGGGCATTGCTGGAGGTTACGAGGCTTGAAGCAAGTTACGCAATGACAACGCTGAAATTCACATTGTCAGAAGCTCAACCCTCAGCGGTAATTATTCCAGCAGGAACGCGGGTATCTCCCGGAGGAGGCAACCTGCTTTTCGCGACAACGGAAGCGGCAGAGATTCCGGCCGGAGACACAGAGGTACTCATAACCGCGCAATGCACAGAAGCAGGAAGTCAGGGCAATGGATTTGTTGCAGGCCAGCTCAAGAAGTTAGTTGACCCGTTCCCCTTTGAAATGTCTGTAACAAACACAACAGAGACTTA
>CALAUZ010000287.1 GCA_937892105.1 uncultured Fretibacterium sp.
AAAGGGATGGAATTGCCGTATTATGACATAAAGCTCTCAATTGTGCCGGCTATATAAGCGAGATAAGAGATGAGGAGGGGGAGACTCAAGATGGGAGGAAATTATGAAAGGGGCATCTATAACCACCTGATGGATGTCATGAGCCGTCTTGAGAAGGTGGAGGCAGAGCTTCAGCAGGAGAAACGCGCCCACAAGGAAGAGGTATTATGCCTGAGGGGGAAGATTGCGAAGTTGGAAGAGGAGAACCAAAAGCTACGAGTCGAGAATGAACTTCTGCGTAATGAAATTGCGCGTTTAAAGAGTATCATCAATAACGATAGCACGAATACGTCTCTGCCGCCGTCGAGTGATCGAAATAAGCCCAAAAAACCAAGAGCGGCCAATACGTTCAATAGCCGTGAGAAAGGGAAGCGTAAGGCAGGAGGACAAAAAGGTCATAAAGGAGTTTGCTTGAGCCGTTCGGATGTTGAGGAGAAGATACGCTCCGGCAAATGTTGCCATGAAATCAAGACGATAGGCGACACAGGAAGTGGAAGATATAAGGTAAAGTATGTTATAGATTTAGATGTTGAACCTGTCATCACCGAGGTTAGGATATACGCGAATGAGAGCGGGAAGTACGAGATACCGAAGGAATACGCTAATGATGTGAGCTATGGTGCCAAAGTGAAAGCGCTTTGCGTATGTCTGTATAGTGAAGGAGTAATGTCCAATGACAGGATAGCATCGTTTCTCAATGGAGCAGGGAAAGGAGAGCTAGGGCTTTCCGAGGGAAGCGTATATAATTTTTGCCGTTGTTTTGGAAAGAAAGCGGAAGTTGAGGTTGAGAAACTGGAAGAGGAACAACTAAACCAAGAAGTTGTGTGCAGTGACGCGACGACGGTAAAGGTGAACGGCGAACAGTGTTATATACGAAACTTCAGCACGGCCATGACCGTTATTTATCGAGCGATGAGGAATAAGGGGCTTGACGCGTTGAATAGATTGGAGTTTTTAAAGAGATTTTCCGGGACATTTGTGCATGACCATGAAACAGCGATGTATCACTTTGGAACAAGGCATGGAGAGTGCAATGTCCATATTATCCGTTATTTGAAGAAGAATACAGAAGATACAGGAAATGAATGGTCATCAAAGATGATCTCTGCCTTATGTGAAATGAACGATAAACGAAAGGAGTATATGAGGGGCAATCAGATGGAATTCAGTGATGAACAAATACGAGAATATGAACAAAGGTATCATGAAATTTTGAGCGAAGGTCGAGAGCAAAACAAAAATACCCGACACGAATATGCCCGTCAAGATGAAAAAGCGTTGTTGAATCGCATGGAAAATTACAGTGAGAATCATTTACTGTTTCTTCATGACTTCAAAGTTCCCTTTGACAATAACATGAGTGAAAGGGATTTGCGTAAAGTAAAGAACAGGCAAAAAATGGCCGGTGGCTTCCGAAAGGACAGCGGTCATGAGATGTATTGTGCAATACTGTCTTTTATTGAGACAATGAAACGGAGGGGGATAGACATTATAGACGCTATCCTGGGATTGTTCGTCTCTCCCCCTTCTTATTCGCCTTCCCCGCTAGGGGCTGAACTGTAACTTCAAAAGATTTCCCCTGTTGCACTTAGCTTGACAATCTAGGGCCTTTTTACAGACGACGTTAAGATAACCAGAGGGGACGAAAAGAACGAGACGGTCATCTCCAAAGGCATCGCGGCCGTCAGGGATTTTCTGCGCGGCAATCCGACAAGAATTGCCTATTCAGAATTCAGGGACACTAAGACATACTCAAATACGCTCGTTTCTGGAGAGAATGAGCTTGAAATATACGTCAACGGAGCAAACCAGATATGCAAGATCAAAATACAAAAAGCCAGCGAAAATCTAATCATAGACGAGGCCGATAACTCCTATGGCAGCCTGACAGGACACATCCCGGCGCTTGTCGGCGTGCGCCCACTTTCGCCGGAGCAAATGCACGGCTACGCGCTTCAACTCAAATACGCGGACGATAGCACAAGAAATTAGTATCTATTCAGTCGCCAGAGAAGGGATAGCAGCAAGCGGCATTCCCGACAAAGCGTAGCGGATAGCTTCAAGCACATTAGTCCCTTGCTTTTTAGCTGTACTCAGAAACGACTGGATGCGTCCAAAATTTTCTGCGCCAAGAGCCGTCCTGAAACACCCGCTGACTTTAATCTTCGTCTTGAGGGGTCTCAGGTCTCTTTCTGCCTGATTATTGTCGAAAGGGACACGCCAGTCGGACAGGAAACGAAGAAACTCGTCAACATGAGACCACAGCCTATCAGCCAAACGGCGAGGCGCACTCCGTCTGACTTTTCCTCTTTGGCCAGGTTTCCTGTCCTCCAATGGGTTTTCGGCTATTCCCAAGCCGACAATTCTAAGAAATATTCGCCGATAACGGCACACGCTGGCGTAGCTTAAAGCTTCCTTCCCTGCCGCTATGGCACGTTCCCTGGCCTTCTTCATCCGAATCAGCGCGGCGCTTAACTCCTTTGCCCAGCTTTGCTCCGGGTAATTCTCCTGTATCCCCTTAAGTTCTCGGAGAATATGGGCATTGCATAATCCATGTTCAACCTGGAATTGCCAGTACGAACTCAGCCCATCGTGCACGATAATTCCCGTATAACGGGGTAAAAAACCTATCCTGCGCATCGCTTCCTCGCCGCGCTTTTCGTCAACAGCTTGCAACGTGTATTTGTCTGTTGAGACGTTATGCGCCCAATGCAGCTTACCGGCAACTCGCAGCCCCGTCTCGTCACAATTCACTACATCCTCGCTCAACAGTGCGTCTCGTATCTTTTCCCATACAGGCAGAATATCCTTCGAGAAATTTTTAATCAACGTGGCTATAGTCCCAGTACTGATGGATAAACCGGTTAATGCCTTGAGCAAAGTATGCGTCCTGTCTATCGACACCGCACCGTCTGTCGTTAATGCCATCACTAAAGAGAGTAATCCGGGGCCATATTGCTTGCCAGACGTTACCCAAGGCGGGAAAACACCTTGTATCGTCTCTTTCAACACCGGACAAGACCGCTCAACCTGCTCATAATCGATACGCTTTACGTCGATTTGAACATCAACAACGCTGCGAGTCTCGACAATTCTTTGCGGCTGCACCTGGCAAAAATCCGCGTTCAAACACGTCTTGCAAGCTTCTGGAAAACATGGCACAACAGAACTCACTTTATCAGGCAGAGGAAAACCAGACCCTTTGTGCCCATGCTGCCCTCCGACTTTGCGCCCAGTCTTTTCTCTCAGACTTTTAGGGGCTGGCTTCTTCAATCCATCTGAAGAAGGAGGCTTTGAACTGTTGCTGCTGTTCTTTTTCTGCATCTCCATGAGGCTCTTGATCTGAGCTTCCAGGAAGGCAATTTTTTGACGCAAGGCCGCGTTTTCAGCTTCAAGTTCATCAATGCGCTTTTGTAGCCGCTCAACCTCCGTCATCAAAGGTCACCTCCACCCTCTTGTGAAAATTATACAGGAAAATATCCCTTTTGGCTATACGACTGAATAGATACGACTAAAGAGAAGCGAAGGGTAAATCTTTTACGCCTGTTTCTGTATCGTGAAGAGAAGATACGGAATCTCTTTATATAACGGTTGATGTGTTCGATGTAAATTCTGCAGCTTGAAACAAGTTTGTTATAAAGCTTCGCAATCGTGGAAAGCGGATGTGCTTTCGTTGCCTTTATCGGAATTATACTGTTGGTATGGAAATTTTGAATCCCCTGATAACCTTTATCCGCTATTACCTGAGTTTGAGGAGTAAAATGCACTTTACTCTCTTGGAAAATATTGAAGTCATGCTGCTTACCTTTACCTGTAAAAATGCAGACAACATCCCGCGTAGAAGCATCAGCAACAACCTGAACCTTTAACGTATGCTTTTTCTTCTTGCCAGAATAGTACTCTTTCTGTTTTTTTTAGGACGCTCTATCTCACACTCCGTCGCGTCGAGCAAAACAACCTGTTCCCCTTGTGCCTCTGTGAGACTTCTTCTTGAAGGCAAGGCAAATTCTCTGCTGCTGATCAGCACATCCTCAACCCATTGAATACTTTTATGAATCATGCTTTTTGACACACCGTAGTCAAAGGCGATATGTCTCATCGTTCGGTATTCACGGTAATATCCCAGCGTAATTATCAGCTTATCCAAAACAGATAGCCGGCTAACTGGGCGTCCACCATGGGTATGCTGTTTCTTATAGGCCTCTTCCAAAATTGACAGCATCTTGTCAAATGTAACTTTCGTTACTCCAAATATCCCCTGATACGCTGCATCCGCTAAGGACGCGAGTCTTTGTATGTTATTCATACTTTAAGCATAACTCTTTCATGCTAAATTGACAAGTTGGTGGACAGGTCTAATAATAAACCCTTAAATGTAAAAGTAAATTCCAGCCGGGAGAGGAGGGAGCGGAATTTAGTCTTGCAGAAATAGGGCAAAATGGAATTTAGTCTTGCAGGACGGAAAAGAAAGCCTCATAGTAGATGCCATCTATATTTTCTTTAGGAGGCATCATTATGATGAGTAAACTTATTCCCGGCAACCAAAAGCACCTGACACTTGAGGACCGCAGCGAGATTGAGAGACAGCTCACGCTTGGAACTTCTATCGCCACCATCGCGTCGCTGCTATGCAAGGACCCAACGACCATCTCTAAAGAGATCAAGCGCCACAGGGTCTCCCAGCCACATAACCATTTCAATGAACCTGACAATGCCTGCGCTCTGTTCAGCGAGTGCAAGCGTCGTCACGTTTGCCCTGGTCATGCGCCTCAGTGCAGGAAGCTATGCCGCAACTGCCGGTTCTGTAATTCCACCTGTAAGAACTTCAAGCCCAGGGACTATTCCTGCTCCAGGCTGAATAGATTCCCCTTCGTGTGTAATGGGTGCGAGAATAAGCGCAGTTGTCGCCTCGATAAATTCTTCTACAGGAGCAATATCGCTCATAGCCGCTACAAAACGGTGCTTGTCGAAGCGCGGGAAGGACTCAACATAACAGCCGAGAACCTGGCGGCATTGGATGCTGTTGTCTCTCCCCTCATCCTCAAGGGACAGTCCCCGTACCTGATCTGCCTGAATCACCCTGAGCTGAATATCAGCGAAAAAACGCTCTATAACTACATTGCCTCCGGGGCTCTGTCTGTTGGCAATCTTGAGCTTCCCCAAAAGGTCAAGTACAAGCTCCGCCATAGCCATAAGAGCCAGATTAAGGACAGGCAGATATTCCAGAACAGGACATATAATGATTTTCTGGAATTCACCCAGGCCAATCCACAAACGCCTGTTGTGGAGATGGATACGGTTCTGGGATGCCGGGGAAGTCACAAGGTTCTGCTGACATTCTTTTTCCGCTCCTGCAGCATCATGCTGGCCTACCTGCTCAATGACAAGACGCCTGGTTCGGTAGAAGCTGCCTTTGATAAGTTAGAGAAGAAGCTGTCCGCACCTGTTTTCCGTTCCGTCTTTCCTGTTATTCTTACAGACCGCGGCGGAGAATTTGCAACCCCTGATGCACTGGAAATGAGCCTTGAGCTTTCTCAACGCACGAGTATTTACTACTGTGACCCCGGCGCTTCCTGGCAGAAACCGGGATGTGAGAAAAACCATGAGTACATCCGTAAAATCCTGCCTAAGGGAAGTTCCTTCGACGAACTCTCCCAGTCGGATATAAACAAGATGATGTGGCATATCAACAGCGCGGCCCGAGAAAGCCTTAACGGGCAGACTCCATTCACACTGGGCAAGCTGTTGATACCAAAGGAAGCGTTTGAGGCGTTCGGAATTCGGAAAATTAGACCGGACAACGTCTTTTTGACTCCAGAGCTTCTGGCTATGTAATGTGAGCTTGTGAAATTCAGTCCCTATCCATAGGCTGAAGCAGGGAGGCTTCATCGACAAGTGGAATTTAGTCTTGCAGGATTCGTCCACTTGCTTCGTTGCGCATGCACTTTTTTCAATATCTCAAAAATAACAATAACATAAATATTGTATTATCAGTCCCTTTTACAGACCATAAATCTCTCCCCCCGCTAAAAAAACGGAATTTACTCTTCAGGATCGCCTCAACCCAAAAAAGCGGATTTTACTTTTACACTCAAGCGTTAAACTTTTTCTTCGATAATTTTGTCTCAA
>CALAUZ010000288.1 GCA_937892105.1 uncultured Fretibacterium sp.
ATTCAATTACACATATTCGTAGTATTCATCCCTGAGTGTGTAAAACCCCAAAGCGGCCTTCATATCCTCGTCCTGAACGGAAGTGATGTATTCTGTTAAAGTACGTTCAGCGGCACGGGTTGTACTTGCGGCTAAATTTTTCAGAGCGTCATTCAATAAAATTCTGCGAGCGGGAGTAACGAGACCGGGAGCGACCATTTCAATTAACATTTCAAGCCATTCCGCCGCCCAGTTCATAACTTCAGGGTCATCAATTTGAGCCAGAGGACAAAGATTTATGTTACTTGCAGACTGACCTAAATCGTAGAAAACAGAATCGTCGAGAGCCTGACACAGAGGATAAATAGATTTGCCGTTATCGAAGAAAAATATTTGAGCATTGTCGTACCGCTGGAATTGAGCGGCAATAGTAGCGAGCAGGGTAGATTTCCCCGCACCAGTAGGCCCTAAAATCAGAGTATGCCCCACGTCTCCACTGTGAAGATTGAGCGAAAACGGAGTGCTTCCGGCAGTAGCGGCCTGAATGAGAGCGGGAGAATTATGCGGATAGAACGGACACGGACAGAACTTATCGCCAATCCAGTCGTTAGAGAGCGGAACAATATCAGCGAAATTAAAACTTGTGATTAAAGGCTTTCTGACGTTTTCTTTCCCATGACCGGGCAGAGAGCCTAAAAATGCTTCAAGATTATTTATGCTTTCAAGCCTTGCGTTACATCCAGCGCGTTCAAAAACTTTTATGACTTCACGTGCAGCTTCTTCGAGAATTTCAGGATTAGAATTACGGAGTATGACAGTCGAAGTATGATTGCCGAAAGCAACTTCGCCGGAATGAGCGTCCTGCAAGGCGTTATCTAAGTCCTCAACCATAGCAACCGCGTCCTGATTAACTCTTGTGGACTGAAGTCCCAGAATTTGAGATAAGAGACTGCGGATTTTTTGTGCCCATTGTCTGCGCTTAGTTTCAATCTGTCCAAGAGCCTCGCGCATGTCAGTAAGAATGAATCTATTAGACCACCTGAAAGAAATGGGCAGAGCCTGTAAATCGGACAAAATCGACGGGAAAGTGCCAGCCGGATAATTGACGAGGGAAACGCACTGCACAAATTCATTGTTATATTCAAGATTCTTGCCGTTAATACAGTCTTTTGCGATGGTGCAGTCCAGATAATACGGAAAAGCCGGAAGCCTTATCGGATGCCAGTTGCCATTGACACAGGCATTGATGACTTCAAGGAGTTCGGAAGTGCCTGAATACGGATCGGGAACATTATCGGGGTGAAAAGTCATGCGCTGAACCTTCATAATGAGGCTTAAAGAATCTTTAAGACCGCGTATAACTTCCTCGAAACGTTCAAGCTGTTTTTCAACAACTTCATCTTCATTTTCAGTGTCCGAGCCGAACAAAAATTTTTTAATACGTTGCAGAAGCGGACTTTTCTCAAAAGTAGGCGGGACGTATGTAATAAAAATGGCCTGAATGGATTCAAAATGTCCCTGCTCCTGTTTGAACTGAGCAAGACGCTCCATGTCAATGAGTTTTGTAGTGGTCTCCTTGAAATTCCCATCGGGGTAATTATGAGCCTCACGTCTGAAGAACTCAAAGTGAATGCACCAGCGCATATCGAGCTGATTGATAGCGCGAGCCATCATTTCGCTTAAATGTTCAAGTTCCTGAACAGTGGAGCTTTCAATATCCGGGCCGGTGAGCCAGAATCCAGCAAGAAAGCCGCCGTTTTTAAGTCCTAAAACTTCAGGAGCTACCATGTGCGAGAAATTGAGAAGTTCAGCAAAGCCGTCGCCGTCAGAAAAACGAGCCAAGATAAAAATCCTCCTTCCTGTAAAAAATGAGAATAAAGTGCGGTTGCGATGAGACAGCCGCACGGATTCAGATATGCGTTCAATATTTCTTATCCTGTCTTGAAAAGCGGGACGAAGCGACGTAAGTGTCCTGATACTTTACCGCCCTGCTGAAAATCTGACTGAACAACGGGTCGTACTTAGCGAGGACAGCCAAAACCTGAACGCCAAAAAAGAAAAAGGCTATGCCGATTAAGACATTGACGTAATTACCCGACCCCAGCCCGCCGGGAAAAATTAACGCAATACAGAACAGCATTAACAGCAGGAACAGAATACGATCACAGCCGCAGATGAGTTGAGGACGTGTGAGACTTTTGCGCACAGGAATAACCCTGATTTCTTCGTCGTTATGTAGCATCATAAAATCAGACAGCCCTCAGTGGTGATGAAATTGCTTGCGATGGTAGATAGTGCGCCCATCATAGAACCGACGAGAACAATCATCATGACCATTTTGCCGAAATTGCCCAAGTCGCCGCCGAAAATCAACATACCGCCCGCGAAGAAAATGCCGACCATAGAGACGAGGAGAGCAGTTCTGCCGGAGAAAGCATTAACGAGTTTGTCGAGAGCAGTGTTCCAAGGCAAGTCATTGTTGCTTGCCAGAGCCGCGACAGGGGAGCAGAGCAAGGCCACGAGTACAACGACCGTGAGAATGGCCGCCCTGCGTTCAAAAAGCCATAAAGAAATACGATTGTTATTCATAATTAGAAACTCCTTTCATTATTAAAAATATTAAGAAAAACAAACCGCGCCATGCTGGACATTTTTATACTCAAGAAATCACCTCCTTTAAGTCATGGAAGACGTATTGACCGTCATAAACGCCGTCAACAGCAACAAGTTCCGAGAGTTTTGGGCCGATATGTGGGTCTCTGATGAGGAAGACGACGACATCAATAGCCTCAGCAATAAGGTCTCGCATGGGACTTTGAGAGACTTCAGAGATAAGCTGTTCAATACGTAACAGACCAGCTCGAGCGTCATTAGCGTGAACGGTACAGACTCCGCCGGGATGTCCAGTGTTCCAAGCCTTAAGCATATCGAGAGCTTCTTTACCTCTGACCTCACCGATGATTATTCTGTCGGGCCTTTGTCGCATGGTAATTTTCAATAAATCCTGCATGGACATGTCAGAAGTTGTGCGCATGGAGACGAAATTATCCATAGAACATTGCAGTTCAAGAGTATCTTCAAGAATCAATAATCGATGTTGCGGGGTTAAAGTCTTCATTTCATTGATAATTGCATTGACGAAAGTGGTTTTACCCGTGCCAGTGCCTCCGACGACGAGAATATTTTTGCGTGATGAAATCGCCTCACAGAGAATTTGGATATCCTTATCGTCAGCGCGTCCAGATTTGATGTATTCGGCAAGTGAAAAAATAGCTGATGCCTTTTTGCGAATGTTAAAAACGGGATTATGAACGACAGGCTGAATAACGCCCTCGACACGACTGCCATCACCGGGAAGTTCGCCCTCGACTTTAGGGTTGTGATAGTTAATGACAGTGCCGAGCATGTGAGCGACAGTGCCGAGCATTTGCAAAGCCTGAACGGGAGACATATCGCATAGAAATTCCATGCCTGAACCGATTTTATCAATCCAGACCTTACCGTCCGGGTTAAGCATAATTTCAATGACCTGCGGGTCGTCCATAGCGTTTCTGATAGTTTCGCCCATTTCGCGGCGGAGTTTTTCAAGATTGCGCCTGATAACTTCGTCATTGGTATTAGTTAATTCACTCGTTTTCATCGTCCTCCTCGTCATCTTTCAAAGATTCCCAATGTTTTGCGTCAGGTTTCCCAAGTTCTTTAACCATCATCGTCATGAGATTTTCTACAGTAATGTTGAGCGCATGACTGATTCGTTTCATGGTTTTTAATTCCGGCCATCTATAACCGCTTTCTAGCCGTGAAACCGCTGATTGGGATAACCCTGAACTTTTAGCCAAATCGACCTGAGTTAAGTTAGCTTCCATTCTCAGTTCATATAAAACCTTGCCGAAAGCCCTTTTCATTGACTACTACACTCCTTTAGAAAGCGCAAAAACACGTAATTTCTGCGCGGAAAATTTTTCTAAAGAATGTGAGAAAGGGCGCATAAAACCAAAACTGCTACAAAAAAAGCGGCTGTAAGATTTATATATTTAGCCCGTCCCTGTTCCGTGAGTCCGCGAAATAAAGCAAAGCCGCCAACAGGAATAAGGGCGAGAGGAATAATCCAGCCAGCCGGAGCGTTAAACAGAGCGTCAATGGGAGAATGTCCCCAGCCCTTGCCAATAGTAGCCGCACCGCCAATAAATGAAATAAGACACAGGCAAAAAATCCCTAAACAAGAACATGCCAGCGGAACAAAAAAGTCATAAAGCCAAATTTTTTTTCTCTGCTGATTAAAAAATTCCTGAGAAATTTGCGATAAAGTTTCAGCGAGAGTTGACTGAGCTTTTTTTGTTTCGAGTTCAACAGAATCAGCTGCGACTTTTTTCATAAATTCGATAAAGTCATCTTTACTTTCAGCAAAAGCAGTTTTAATTTTTTGAGGGAGTTTGTTATTGATACGGCCAAAAATAATAAAAATGCCGACAATCGACCAGATAGCGTCGTTAGACCGAATATTAAATTTAGCCCCAAAGTCCCGAAGAATGTTCTGCTCTTCTTCAGTAAAGTCTCCGAAGAAAGAAGAAAAGACGGCCTCAGCTTGTTTGCTTCCGAAGTCCTCAAAATTTTGTTTGCTGTCCTCATTTGTTTTGTTAAATTCCTGTATCGTATCCATAATCAGGACTGCTCACTTTTCTTAGAGGATTTTTCTTGCTTTTGCGTGGTACTGTTGCCAATGCCAATATCCTCAAACATTTTCCAGCCGATAGACCGCCAGCGTTTAAGTTCAGCGCGATTACCAAGCGGCATTTCTTCGGCAGCTTTAGCAATGGAAAGCCGTTTAGAGTACAAATCATCGGTAACACGGTCAGCAAGGTCAGGGAAGTCGATAGTAGCCCCGCGTTTTTCAGCCTCGACTTTAGTTTTTGAGTTATTGAACAGCTCAAATTTTTGAGGCTCACCGTAAAAAGTATTTCTGACAACATGCAGTTCACCGGGAACAACGTCCATGTATTTTTTGAGAAGTTCAATGCTGTCTCTTTGACGGTTAATAACCCAGAAAGAAATTAAATCCCTGTGAAGTTCCTCCAGAGAGCCGATTAAAGTGCCGCCGAATTTTTCAACAGCTTCCCCCGACCGAGCGGCAGAATTTATAACGATGTCTTTTTTGTTAGCCTCAGAGTAGTTGACGAGTTCGATCCAGCCGTCCGCATTGTCAAGAGACAGGGAAATAACTTCAACGTCATCATTATGCGTAAAAGTTTTGCCGACATCAGGGTTGCTTGTATCGCTTTCAACGAGAATGATTTTCCGCTCTTTGGATTTCGTTAAAAAATCAGCGAGAAGCATACTGAGAATACTTTTGCCGACACCGCCTTTACTGCCCCCGATAAAGTACAAAAATAGCGACGAATTATTGCTCATAATTTATAAGTCCTCCGTATCGGGCGACAGTTCAAAGTGCGCACTGCTTTGCGGCTGAGTATCCGTGTCATTTTTGTCGGAAGCCGCATTATTTTTCGATGAAGTTAAAATCTCAGGAGATAAAGAAGCCTCATTTGTTTCGTCATTTTCTTTGTCAGCAACTGGAACGGAAATTGTTTCTAAACTTTCTGGGGCATTATTCTTATTCCCTTCAATAGCCGAATTAGATTTTTCAGCTTTTGTTTTTCCGGCAGACCTGACGTGAGATTTCTTTTTGCTGGGGTTTTCATCTTCAGACAGGAAAAGACTCCATAAGTAGCGGAAAGAATTTTGGGTAATTTCCCATCCTTCTTTGATGATGATTTGCAGAATTTCGTCTTTTGTATAGTTTTTCTGAACCGCTCCTTTAATACATGGATATAAGAACACAGCCGCGTCCCTAAATTCGAGCATAGTTTTTTGTTTAGCGGGAAGGTGATCCAGATGAGTCTTTATAGCCTGCAAGACTTCAACCTGAACAAAATTTCTTCCTCCAACTTTTACAGTAGCGGCTAACACGAAAATCCCTCCTTTTTTTAATTTATGTTTAGCGCAACGCCATACTGAATTAAGGACAAAATAGCACGTGGTCTGAATTTATGACTTTTTGTCATATTTTTAGAGGGGCGTTTATACTCCAAAAAGATTTGTAGGGGCAAAGGAGCGAAAGGGGACAAGCGGGCACTTGTAAAACAAACTCACTGCGTAAGTTTGCAACAAGGTGCGACGAACGAAATCGGCTGTGAACAGTCTCTCACGCGCTTGTCAGGGAAAATGACCCTGAACCCGAAAAAATTTTCAAAGGAGGAATGAAGTTTGAACGGGGAATTTTTGACAGACCACATAAATATCCGAGTAACGCCGAAAGAGCGGAGTCAGATTCAGGAACAGGCGGAAGTGTCAGGCTTGTCAATTTCGGAGTACATTCGCCGTCGAGTTTATGGACGTTATGTTCCGTCAAGAATCGAGAAAAAGATGTTGTCTGAATTGCGCCGTCAGGGAGGATTGCTGAAATATATTTTTAATGAATCGCACGGAATGTACAGCGAGAAAATGGCGGCCGCACTGGACAATATAAATTCATTCATCAGAGGATTGGAAAGGATAATTTTGAATGATAGCGAAAGTTCCCCCGCACCGCAGAGACGGTAAAAGCAGTTTTAAGAGTTTAGTAAATTATTGTCTTGGAGTAACAGGACACGCAAAAGATTCAGTGCTTCACGTAGGTACGAAGAATCTCAATTCGCCGCCCGAAAAAGCGTATTTAGAAATGGAAGGGCTGTCGTATGAAAATGTCAGGTGCAAAAATCCCGTGCTTCATTTTATTTTGTCGTGGCGAGATTATGAGAGTCCGACGAATGAACAAGTCGATGAGGCAGTGAATATTGCGCTGAAAGAATTAGACTTGCAGGACTGTCAGGCGTTATGGGCATTGCAATCCGACACAGACAATTTACATGTTCATGTGGCAGTGAACCGAATATCGCCGGATACGTTTCGGGCTGTTCGAGCCGCCGGAGGCTGGACAAAAAAAGCCCTTGAACGAGCGGCACGAAAAATTGAAATTTCACAAGGCTGGGAAATCGAACAGACTGGACGCTATGAAGTAAATTCATCAGGACAGATTTTGGAGAAAAAGGAAGTTTCAATTCCTGAAGTATCGCAAAAGGCGCGGGACATAGAAGTTCATACAGGTCTTGAAAGTCTTGAACGAAAGGCCAAAAGAGAACTTGCGACAATTTTAGAGACAGCGGCAAATTGGGACGAGTTACATGAAAAATTAGCGTCCAAAGGATTTGAATTTGAACGCAAATGGAACGGAGCAGTTTTGAAATATGGCGACAAAGCTGTGAAGCTGTCTAATGTGTCTCGAAACAGCAGCTTTTCAAAGTTAGAGCAGAGGCTTGGCAAATATCAGGAGAGGAAAAATGACGTAATTATTCAAAATCAGGACAAAGAAATTCGAGGCGATATTTTTGTCCAATCAAAAACTCCTGCAAAAAAATCATCATGGGAAGAGTATCAAGCTGAAAGGAATCACTATTTAGAAAGTAAAACCTCAGCGATAAAAAAATTAAAAGCTCGTCAAAAACAGGAACGTGAAAATTTGTACTGGCGGCAAAAGAATCGTAGAAGCGAAATTTTTTCCGAGAGCTGGAAAGGTAGGGGCAGTGAGCTTAATCAGCTACGAAGTATATTTGCGTTTGTCCATAGAAAAGAGCAGCTCGAACTGCGAGAACGCCAAACTGAGGAAATGCAGGAATTAAAATCACATTTTCTGAAAAGATTCCCGTCATTCAAAGATTGGCTTGCCGACCAGAGCCGAGAAGATTTATACCGTGTGTACCGTTATCCGGGTCAGTTGCTATTGTCGCCGGAGCAGTCAGGAATAAAAATCCCAAATCCACAAAGGGCATTAGATTTACGAGATTACAGCGCGCGGCGCGGAGCAGGGAGCAGTGTTCTGTACTGTCGAGGCGGGACGTTCACGGCAGATTTTTCAGATATGGGCAAAAGAATTTTACTGAATAAACGGAAGCTGACGGAGGAGTCCGTAGCGGCGGCATTACAGCTTGCGAATCAGAAGTGGGGAGCAACGGAAATCACGGGCAACGCCGAGTATAAAGAGCTTTGCATTTCAGCGGCAGTGAAATACGGCCTGAAACTAGCGAATCCTAATTTAGCGGCGGAAGTGGAACGACGCAGACAGGCATTAAGGCAATCGCGCCAGCAACACACGCTTATAACCATCAAAGAAATTTCAAAATTGAAATTAGCGGAAAATCCCAAAATTTATATAAATCCCCGAATGGACAACCAGCAGTACAACGGGCGAATAGTCCATATAGATGAAAAACGCGGAATCTGTATTCAGTTATCAGGCCAGCGCAGTTTGTTTGTGCACCGCCTTGACAAACTTGAACGTCCACCGTTGCAGGGAGAGACGTTAAAAATTTCGTACACGGACGAAAATCACCGGGCAAAAGTTCAGCGCGAGGAAGTGCGCCGCCGGACAAGAAGCCTGTAAAAAATTTTTGCCTGTAAAAGAAAAAGGAGGAAATTGATTTATGGACAAAAAATTGCAAGAAATTCTTGATTATTACGGAGCGAATTTAGACGACAGCGGCGAGCCTGACGAAGCTCCCGAATTTGAGGGAGTTGTAACGCTACCCACGCCGGAAGAAGAAAAACATGCTCGGCAAAACTGGGAGCAGAAAGTCAAAAGCTGGAATAACGAGGGAGGCAAAAATTTATGATTTCTTCCAAAGCTCAGGAATACCGCGATGAACTCGTCAAAAAATTGTGCGATGCAATGGAGAATGGGACAGCCCCGTGGCAAAGGACATGGACGGACGGGGACGCGCCTTTTAATGCTGTGAGTGGCCGTTCATATCATGGCATCAACTCGATAAATCTGGCAATGCAGAGTCAGACATTAGGTCATCCAGAAGACCCAAGATGGGCGACATTCGACCAAGCAAAGGAAAAAGGCTGGCACGTGAAGCCGGGCGAAAAAGGGACGCACGTAGAGTTTTACAAATTCGATGAGAAGCCAAAAGTTGACGAGTTCGGCGACCCCGTACTCGATGCAGACGGCAAACAGGAAGTAGAGAAAAGTGTTCTCGTAAGAAATTACGTAGTTTTTCATGCTTCTCAAATCGAAGGAATAGGCCCATACGAGCCGAAAGCCCGAAATCCAATCGAGGAGAGCGAAAAAGCGGAACGAATTTTGAAGGAATCGGGAGCAGAAATCCGGCACGGAGGGAACGAAGCCTTTTACAGCCTGACGGGAGATTATATTCAAGTGCCAGAACGCGACCAATTCAGGAGTCAGGCGGATTATTACTCTACTGCCCTGCACGAGTTGGGGCATTGGACAGGCCACCCCGACCGACTGAACCGCGAGACCTCAAGCGATATGAACTCCGAGACCTACGCGAAAGAAGAACTCGTAGCAGAAATAACCTCCATGTTCGTATCAGCGGAGACAGGAATCCCGCAGACGCAGGAGCATTTTGACAATCACGCGGCGTATGTGGATCACTGGGTGAAAGCGGTAAAGGAAGACCCGAATGCGTTATTTAAGGCGGTAAATCAGGCGCAGAAAGCGTCAGAGGAAATTTTGAAGTATGAACGAGTCCGAGAGCGAGAACAAAATCAGGGTCAGACACTTTCAACGAACGGCCAGCCCGTACTGACGGAAAAAGCCATTAAAGATATGAAACTGATTGAGGGCGAGGCAAAAGTATTTTTGAAGCCGCGAGTGGACGGCCAGCAATATAAAGGAAAGATTCTTCACGTTGACGAATCACAGGGGTATTGTGTCCAGCAGGTAGGCCGTCAGAGTCTTGTCGTTCATAAACTGGACAGAATGGAGGAAGTGCCAAAAATCGGAGAGGCCGTAAAAATTTCTTACGGAACGAATAACGAAAAAGCCAAAGTCGGCATTCAAGAAGAACGACATCACGGTTTGAGGCGTTAGGAGCGTAGAAAATGGCAAAAGAGACGGCACTTGAAGAAGCGAGGCGGAGATTCGGAGAAGTAAGCCAGCGTGTACGGTCTGACGGGGATAACTGGTCAGAATTTTTGACATGCGCGGCAAGGAATCATAAATATAATTTCCGGGACCAGCTTTTAATCTATGACCAGCGACCGAACGCGACGGCGTGTGTGGAAATAGATTTATGGAATAACCATTTTAGCCGCTGGGTAAATCGCGGAACGAAGAGCGTCCGTCTTTTAAGTCCAGACGGTCAGAGTGTAAGGCATGTATTTGACATAACAGACACACGTCCGGGCTTCGGACATGAATTTGACGAGCCGCCATATATCTGGAAAATTGAGCCGGAGGATTCGCAGGACGTATCAGCGAGATTAAATCAGGCATACGGAGTATCGGGCGAACTTGGAGTGCAGATAGCGGGAATATCGAGAGATTTTGCGTTAAACCTTGAAGAGAACGGCGACCCGTTATATGCAAATGCCAGCACGCCAGAGGAGCGGCGAAGACTGACGGATTTATTGAGCAACAGCGTGGAGTATTATTTACGTACACGTTGCGGGCTTGAAAATCGCCGAGAAGATTTCAGCTTTGAAAATATCGCAGAACTTGACGGAAATACGGCAATGCGTCTAGGAACGATAACGAGCGGATTTTCACGTCGAGTGCTTGATAACGTAGAACAAATAGTAAGAACGAATCACGAGAGGAGGAGACTCGAAAATGAGCGAAGCGAGAGTGCCGGAGACAGCCTCAGCAGTGAACTTTCTGACGGACGAAGAGTTGAATCAGGCCGAAGAGCGGGTGTTCGCGGAGCTGGAGACGAAGCCGGAGGAGGAAATGACGATATACCACGAATCGGAGCTGACGGACGCGGACAAGGAGGACTTGCCGGAGGGGAGTCTGATGAGGGAAGCGGACGACGGAATGATATACGTGAAAGTGCTGGACATCTGGACTCCGTATCAGATGGAGAGGCTGAAATAACCGTCCGAGCCGCTGACGAAATACGGACGGATGAGGCGGAAATATCTGGAAGAATGGAAAGCGCGGACAGCGTTAGAGTGGGGCGAGAATCTTCTGATTCATTGTCTGGAGATACAGGAACAGGCGAAGGCGATGAAGCGCGAACTGATGACGCAGTTAGAACGGGACAATCCGCCGCCGGACAAGAGCCGCGATCCGATGGGCTGGGTACAGCACATGAACAGTCTGGACATGCAGGCGGAAGAGATAGTAACGAGCAGTCTAATATACAGTTAGACTTATTTGACGTTTTTGATGTAGCAAGGGAGCAGGAGAATATTGAAGAAATTGAAAATATACCTTCTGTTCCTAATATTGAAAATCAGAATAAAGATGTAGAAAACACGTTATCAGACAGAGAAAATATAGAAAACTCTGAAGATATAAATAATATAGAAACCCCAGAAGATAATACTTCAATAACAACTGAACCAAAGGACAATGCCGAAAGTGCAGAGACCTCAGAGCCACCTGAAGTTTCTGAATCAGACAAAGAAATAAATTTAATCGACACAGTAATAGATTTACGACCACAGCCGCCGGAACAGCGGCGACCGAGCCAGCCGCGAATAAATTATCGAATAACGGACGATGATTTAGGAGTAGGCGGAGCCAAGACAAAATACCACAATAATATTGAAGCAATAAAAACTCTGAAAGCAATCGAAAGCGAAGACCGTCGGGCCACGCCGGAGGAGCAGGAAATATTATCGCGTTACGTAGGCTGGGGCGGTCTTCCACAGGCATTTGACGAGCGTAATGAGGACTGGAAAAAAGAATACGCGGAGTTAAAAGAACTTCTGACCGACGAGGAATATAACGCAGCACGCGGCTCAGTTCTAAACGCACATTACACCTCGCCAATGGTAGCGCGTTCAATGTACGAGACGCTTGAAAGAATGGGCTTCTCAAAGGGAAATATTCTTGAACCGTCATGCGGGACAGGAAACTTTTTCGGAATATTGCCCCAGAGCATGGAGCAGTCCAAACTGTACGGAGTAGAACTTGACGGCCTGACAGGACGAATAGCGCGCCAGCTTTACCAGAAAGCGGACATCACGATAGATGGTTACGAGAGAGCAAAATATCCTGATAATTTCTTTGACGTTGCGATTGGAAATGTACCGTTCGGAGGCTACAGCGTAGTTGACGGCGAACACAGATATGACCGAGAAAATTTCAGGATACATGATTACTTTTTCGCCAAGACACTGGACAAGGTAAGGCCGGGCGGAGTAGTGGCGTTCATAACGTCAAAAGGGACACTCGACAAAATAAATCCTTCAGTCAGGAATTATCTTGCACAGAGGGCGGAGCTTTTAGGAGCAGTGAGACTTCCGAATAATGCGTTTAAGAGCAACGCGGGAACGGAAGTAACAGCGGACATAGTATTTTTGCAGAAGCGCGAAAAATTAGTAGATGATATTCAAGCGGACTGGATTTATACGCGGGAAAATGAGGACGGAATAAGAATCAATAATTACTTTGCCCAGCACCCTGAAATGATATTGGGGAAAATGGCGAGGGACAGCCGTCTTTATGGAAACGAAAACGAGACGACGTGCGAGCCGATTGAAGGAGCGGACTTAGCTGAACAGCTCCACGAGGCACTCGGAAAAATACAAGGCCGAATCGAAGAGCGAGAAATCCAGACGCAGGAAAATACGCAGGAAACAATTCCCGCCGATCCGAACGTCCGCAACTTCAGTTACACGCTTGTAAACGGCGAACTCTATTACCGAGAAAATTCCCAGATGTACAAGCCTGATTTGCCAGCTTCTTCGATAAGCCGTGCAAAAGGGATGGTAGAAGTCCGGGACGCTTGCCGAGAAGTAATCAATGCGCAGATGGACGGCTGTAGTGATACGACATTAGCGGAACTCCAGAAAAAATTAAACAGTGCCTATGATAGCTTCACCCGCAGATTCGGTAGGATCAATGACGCGCAGAATGCGAGGGCATTTGACGAGGACAGTTCATATTATTTAATCTGCGGACTTGAAAATATGGACGCGCATCATAACTTTATCGGCAAGTCGGACATGTTTACGAAACGGACAATCCGGCAGGAGATAGTGCCGACTTCAGTCGAGACAGCGCAGGAAGCCCTTTTGTTGTCCATGTCAGAAAAAGCGCGTGTAGATATGGATTATATGAGTTCACTGACTGGCAAAACGGAGGAAGAATTATTTTCCGAGCTAAAAGGTGAGATATTCAAAATACCGAGCCAAACACCAGTAGGAGGAGAACCCGGCCGGGCAGAATATCAGACAGCGGACGAATATTTATCCGGCAATGTGCGTCAAAAATTATTTATGGCGAAATATTTTGCGGAGGAAAATCCCGAATTTGCGGACAACGTGAAAGCCCTCGAAGCCGCCCAGCCTGAACCGTTAAAAGCGACAGAAATCGACGTGAGATTAGGGTCAACATGGGTGCCGCCGGAATATATAGAGCAGTTCACGCACGAATTATTGCAGACACCGGGCTATGCCCGAGACAAAATCAATGTCAGTTATTCTGAGCATACATCAGCATGGAATATATCCGGCAAAAGGCTTGACGCAGGAAATGTATTAGCGAATACGACCTACGGAACACAGGCAATCAATGCTTACGGAATAATCGAGGAAACATTAAATCTGAAAACGGTAAAAATTTTTCAGACCATCAAGGACGCGGACGGGCACGAACGGCGTGTAATTGACAGCGAAGCGACGACGTTAGCCCAGCAGAAACAGGAAGAAATCAAGGAAAAATTCAAGAGCTGGATATTTGAAGACCCCGACCGCCGTGAAAGACTCGTGAATATTTATAACGAACGATTTAATTCGACGAGAGCGAGGGAATACGACGGCAGTCATCTCCAGTTCGGAGGGATAAACCCAGAAATAACTTTAAGACCGCACCAGCAGGACGCAATAGCGCGTATTTTGTACGGAGGCAACACTCTTTTAGCGCACGAAGTTGGAGCTGGCAAGACCTACGAGATGGTAGCGGCGGCAATGGAATCGAAGCGAATCGGATTATCGCATAAGAGCCTTTTCGTAGTGCCAAACCATCTGACCGAACAAATGGCGACGGAAACATTGAGGCTTTATCCCGGAGCAAATGTTTTAGTTGCGACGAGGCGGGATTTTGAGACGAAGAACCGCAAAAAATTCTGCGCAAAGATAGCGACAGGAGATTATGACGTAATAATAATTGGGCATTCTCAATTTGAAAAAATCCCGTTGTCATCAGAGCGTCAGGCGAGATTTATCGACCAGCAGATTGAAGAAATCACGGCTGGCATACAGGAATTGAAGGAGGAACAGGGAGCGCGCTGGAGTATAAAGCAGATGGAGGCCAGCAAGAAAAATCTTGAGGCGAAACTCGAAAGATTACAGGCTTCGCATAAAAAAGACGACGTAATCACGTTTGAGGAGCTTGGAATTGACCGCCTGTTTGTAGATGAGGCTCATAACTATAAAAATCTGTATTTGTACACGAAAATGCAGAATGTGGCGGGAATATCGCAGAGCGAAGCGCAGAAGTCTTCAGATATGTTCATGAAGTGCCGTTATATGGACGAACTGACAGGCGGCAAGGGGATAATCTTTGCGACAGGAACACCCGTGAGCAACTCAATGACGGAACTTTATACAATGCAACGCTACCTCCAGTTAGGAAAATTGCAGTCAATGGGATTGCAGAATTTTGACGCATGGGCTTCAACGTTCGGAGAGACGACGACCTCCCTCGAATTAGCACCAGAGGGAACAGGCTTCAGGGCAAAGACAAGATTCTCAAGATTTTTTAATCTGCCTGAGCTGATGAAGACGTTTAAGGAAGTAGCGGACATCAAAACGGCGGATATGCTTAATCTTCCAAGACCGAAAGCAAATTTTCACGTAGTATCAGTAAAGCCGACAGAAGAACAAAGACAGCTTGTAGCGGGACTGTCAGAACGTGCGAGCCGTGTTCATAATCGTCAGGTTGAGCCAACGGAAGATAACATGCTGAAAATTACGTCTGACGGGAGAAAAATCGGGCTTGACCAGAGGCTTATAAATCCATTGTTGCCTGACGATCCGGGCAGTAAAGTAAATACCTGTGTTCAAAATGTTTTCCAGATATGGCAGGACACGAAAGAGGACAGATTAACGCAGTTAGTATTTTGCGACTTTTCAACACCGGGCAAAGATAAAGGCTTCAATGTTTACGATGACATTAAGCAGAAGCTAATTGCGGACGGAGTGCCTGAAAGCGAAATAGCATTTATCCACGACGCGGACACGGAAAAGAAGAAGGATGAATTATTTGCCAAAGTGCGAAGCGGAGAAGTTCGCGTCCTTATGGGTTCAACGCAAAAAATGGGAGCGGGAACGAACGTACAGGACAGGCTGATAGCCCTTCACGATTTAGACTGCCCGTGGCGACCTGCTGATTTAGAGCAAAGAGCGGGACGAATAATCCGGCAGGGCAACCAGAATCCCGAAGTCAATATTTTTCGCTACGTAACGGAAAGCACGTTTGACGCATATTTATATCAGACTGTTGAAAACAAACAGAAATTCATAAGTCAGGTGATGACGAGCCGGACACCGTTGCGAAGCTGTGAGGACGTTGACGAATCTGTTTTGAGTTATGCGGAGGTCAAAGCTCTCTGTATCGGGGACAGCCGAATCAAAGAAAAAATGGAACTTGATATAGACGTGAACAAATTGAGAGTCCTTGAAGCAAATTTCAAAGACCAGCGTTATGCGTTGCAGGACAAATTAACGAAGTCATTGCCCGCGTCAATATCGGCAACGGAACATAAAATCGAACTTTTAGAACAGGATTTTGCGACCTCCCAGCGAACACAGGGCGCAGATTTTCAGATAACGATAATGGGTCATTCGTTCGGACTGGATAATGACGGCAAACCGCAAAAGCAGGAAGCAGGGGAGGCTCTTTTAGCAGCGGCACAGACTTTAGGGCGAAATGACGGAACAATCGGGGAATATCGCGGCTTTAAGATGAGTTTCTACACGGATCAGGCGTTCGGGAAAGTGTTTTTGAATCTGTCAGGAGCGACGACGCATAATATAGAACTCGGAACGAGCGCATTAGGAAATCTGACCCGGATAGAAAATGCGATAAACGGAATCCCGCAGAGGCTTGAAGAAGTGCGTGGTCAGTTAGAAGGTTATCACACACAGGTGAAGGTAACGGAGGAAGAATTACAGAAGACATTTCCTTATGCGGACGAGTTGCGGGAAAAATCGGCGCGTCTTGCCCAGCTAAATACGGAACTGACAATGCAGGAGCAAACCCAGCCGCCGGTGCAGGAAGTGCCGCCGAGTGTAGAGCCATTAACGCCAGCAGAAGAAACGCCAAAAATTGAATCCTCTCCCGAATCAATAGCCGCTCAGGGAATCGGAGACAATCAAAAAGTTCATTTCGGTATTCCCGAAGCGAAACCGCAAATAACGGAGCGGACAATTCAAGATATGAAGCTGATAGACGGTAAACCGGCGATTTACCTGAATCCCCGAACAGACGGCCAGCAGTACAAGGGCGAAATTCTGCACGTGGACAAAGAACGGGGTTATTGTGTGCAGTTGAGCGGGAAGCACAGCCTTTTTGTCCACAGTCTTGAAAAATTAGAGCGAACGCCGGAAGTCGGCGAAAACATAAAACTTTCTTATCCACAGGACAAGACACACAAGGCAACGTTGACGATTCAGGAAACACAGACACGGACGCGATGCCGCAAATGAAGGAGGAGTAAATCTAATGCCAGACAACGATGAAAAATTTAACTTGACGCACGAAGACTACCGCCGGATTTTTGAGGAGCTGAAGACCCGGCATATTGAAGGGCGAAAAGCGTCAAGAACACCACAAGCAATAATTTTGTTGGGTCAGCCGGGCAGTGTAAATGAAAATTTCATGACCTCGATAACTCAAAATTTCCCAGACAAAGATTTTGTTCTTGTGGATGAGGCAGAACTCCGACGAAACCACCCGAAATATGAGCAGTCAGTAATGGAAAATGACAGTGTGGTTTTGGGGCAGATAGCCGCAGACGCACATGGATGGGCGAAATCCCTGACACAGACGGCAATTAAAGGCCAGCTAAATTTAGTAATCATGGATTCAAGTAGCGAAGCCGGAACAGTCAGCGAAACTCTGAAACGTTTACGTGAGAACGGCTATACAAGCAGTGTCTATGTAGTTTCAGCTCACGAACGAGAAAGCCTTTTATCTCTTTATCAGAGATATGAAAGCCAGATAGCCGAACATGGATACGGAGAAAGGCCGCAAATTTCAGAACACGAAAAATCTTATGAGGCATTGCCGGAAACGTTACGGGAAATCGAGATCGAAAAATCTGCGGACGAGATTATTATTTCCGACAGTCAGGGACGAATTTTTTATCGCAACGGACTGAAAAATAATGAGTGGACGAATAAGCCTGAAGCAAAACAAGCACTCACAGAAAACCGCAATCGTGCATGGACAGCCGAAGAAATCGCAAAATATCATGAAGACTGGAACACAGTAATAAAAATGATGAACTCTCGCGGAGCATCCCAGAAAGAATTAGAAGAAGTTGAGCGAGTTCGTAATCATTGCCTGAAAAGTCTAAGGACATTACCACAGGAGAAAATAGCCGAGATGAACAAAGTGGAAGAAAACGAAATCGAGGCAGCAGTCTCGTTATTGAAAAATCCGCGTTCACTGGATAATTCCTCATTTCGTGGCTATGAAGCGTCAGCCCAGCAGAATGATACGCTTGATGTTTTAGACCAGATAAAGAAGAACATTCAGGAGAATAAAACCGCGCTTGAAAAATTGAAGAAGGCAGGATTATCGCCGGACAAGGACATAACGAAAAATAAAATCGTGCGTCCGGGACAATTCCCAAATCTGAAAGGTGCGGAAGTAATTTCACGAACAAAGGACACGTTGACGCTTGTCAAAGGCCGAAGTCTTTTCATTTATGAATTGAAACGTCTTGAACTGAAAGCTCCTGCATTGGGACAGCCCGGCGAAAAGTTAGATTTACGCTGGCCAGCGGGACAGGAAAAAGCCAGAGGCACAAAAGCCCTAGAACAAGAACAACATCACAGCCGCGCCCGTAGTCAGCAGGAGGAGATGAAGTAAATGAAGACGACAATTAAGGGCAATTATTCATTCCGCAAGCCGTCGAAGCGAAAAGGCTCAAACTCCCTTGCATTTGTAGGATTGATTTTAATTTTTCTCTCGTTTGTGGCAGGAACACAGTATTTTGCGTGGAATGTAGGGAAAAACCGGCTTCCCAATGAAATATTCAGTTATGCAGGAGTAAAAATTTATTCACCTATAGAAATACTTGAATGGCTGAAACTCTGGAAGTCGAGCCGCCGAGATATGGGAGACTTCACGGAAAGCCTGATAATAATGGGCGGCTGTGCGTTCATAGGAGTAGCGTTAATCGGGGTAACGATAAGGAATCGGAACGTGAAGCAGGACGCGGCAAATTTGTACGGTTCTGCGCAGTATGCAGAACTTGACGAGATACGGGAGGCCGGATTATTGCCCCCAAAAGGCGAAAAGGGCGTTGGAGTTTACGTAGGCGGCTGGATGAATCCGAAGGACGGAGGCCAGTATTATCTGCGTCATGACGGCAAAGAACACGTAATAGCGTTAGCCCCGACCCGTTCGGGGAAAGGCGTAGGTCTTGTAATCCCAACGCTTTTATCATGGGAACATTCAGTAGTAGTCCTCGACATCAAGGGGGAGAACTGGGCTTTGACTTCGGGCTGGAGACACCAGAACGGCCATAAAGTTTTGCGCTGGGATCCGACGGACGCAATCGAAGGGCGGAGTGCCCGATATAACCCGCTTGCGGAAATCCGAATCGGAACAGTGTACGAGACCGGCGACGTTATGAACGTAGCAACGCTGTTAGTTGACCCCGACGGCAAGGGAGTCGAAGGACACTGGGAACAGACGGCGCGGTCGTTGTTAATCGGTGCGATAACGCACGTAGTTTACAGGGCACGCAATGAAGGCCGGACAGGGAATTTGTCCGAAGTTTTGCACGAACTGACGGGCGACGGTTATGAGGACATGGCGAACTCATGGAAACAGTACGAACACAAGCGAGAAGGCGACGTTTTTTATGACCCGACGGGAAATGTGCGCGAAAATCCATGTCATCCTGTTGTTGAGCAAGTAGCGAATGAAATGCTGAACCGTGCGGAAGAAGAAGCCTCATCGGTTTTATCGACAGCCGTAGCGAAATTGGGACTTTACACCGACCCTGTTGTGGCAAGGAACACGGCGGCGAGTGATTTTCGTATTCAGGACATAATGGACAATGATTCGCCCGTGTCGCTTTATCTTGTATTGAACCCGACAAATATTCAGAGATTGAAGCCGCTTGTGAGGCTTTTCATATCGCAGTTAGTTTTTATTTTAATGCCGGAAATGGAATTTAAGGGCGGGCAAATGAAAGCCCCGTATAAGCACAGACTTTTATTATTGCTTGATGAGTTCCCGGCGTTAGGGAAATAGGGATATTTGAACAGGCATATTATAATATTTCAGAGGAGGTGAATATCATGGGCAAAAATTTTCAGGTCAGGTACTACGACGACAGTGACGATGAACAGGCAGGACGAATGATAATCGAAGTGTCAAGACTAGCAAGCGTCGAACTAATAACGAGAATAGCAAATTTCCTTGAACGATTGCGTGACGACAGTAATCAAGGAGCAGGATAGCATTTCATTTCAGGGCGGGACGGGAATTTTCGCGAAAAAGAGCATAACTAAGTCTCAGCAGGAAGTTCAGCGTGCGGTCTTAACGCCGGACGAAATAATGAGACTGCCCGGCCCCGTGAAGGACGCAGACCAGAATATAACCGAACCCGGCGACATGTTAGTATTTGCGGCAGGATTTCCGCCAGTGTACGGGAAGCAGATATTATATTTTCTGGATAAGACATTTTCAGAACGCTCAAAAATCGACGCGCCGGAGAAAAGTGATGTTATTGTTGAATATAAAGTAGCCAAATAAGAATATAAAAATCAAACCCACTAAAGTTTAATGATGTGGTATAATCTTTCCAGATTTAATTATATGAGAGGTGAAGAACGTGAAAACTGAAACTGGACTAAAAGAAAAATTTGAGTGGAAAAATTCCTGTGGAGTCGTGGAATTTTATAGACGTTCTTTGAATCTGACTAAGGTGAAATTGGCTGAACTTTTAGGAGTTTCTGATTCTATCGTAGCATGCTGGGAGAAAGGGGTAAAAGAACCCAAGGCTTCAAACCTTGTGAAGTTAGCCAGAGTTTTTGGTGTATCAGAAACAGAATTATTACATCCTTCAGCAGAGATAATAGGAAAGATAAATATGAACTTAAAGAAGCCTTAAAATTGACGAACACCCTAGAGTCCAGCTAGGGTGCGCGTTTTGTCTGCGATTACTAATTCTGCAAGTATATCACAAAAAATCCAAAAAGGCCAACGGAACAAGACTAGTAAAAACAGACCGGCGCGGAACAATAAAGGTTTTTTACTCCATTAGAGCGATAAAAAATTTTTAATGTGAAAGGTGGTGTACGGGCTGATGGAAAGTGAAAGCGAGAAACAGAAAAATCAAGCAATCGAGAATGTTAGTGAACCTTATTCAAAAGATTCACTGCCCTTACGTCAGCCTGAGAACGCCTCCGGGAAAAACGGATTAGTTTCTGTCGTTTATGTTGCTTCATGGAGAGAATTTGACAAAAAGACCTTTGAAGAAATTGGTTTTGAGCAGGAGGAACGCGAATGGCATAAAGCAGGCTCAGAACTGAACACCAGATTAGAAGATTTAAGAGAAAACGCAGAAGGTCATGGTTATAGTATTTTTGACTGCCGTGTTTCGTTAGCGGAATACGCCGAGTCAGAATTAGATGAAAAAAATATTTCTGAAGTAAAATCATTAATTTTACGGATTTTTAACAATAAAAAATTTTATTTCAACGACACAGAAGAGGCAGTGAAGAGTCTTCTGGAACGTTGCCGTATTCATAGAATACCGACACCGAATGAAATCGTGTGTGTTGTCAATGGTTACCAGATTCAATGGAAATTCACCAAAGGATTTGAAAGGAGCGAAATATCGTTATGGAAATTTATACAGAAGAAATTACATGAGAACTTTGCAAAGATAGGTTCAGATGCTTCGATTTGTCAGGACGCGACGGCAATGCTTTTTGTGCCGGGATTTTCAAACAGCGACTTTGACCTGTGCGAAAAAATCACGACGGTTTACAGCAATGATGAGCTTTGCGCTTCGCCGATTGAATTTATAGCGGAACTGCCTGTGAGTATCTCCGAAATCAAGGAATATCGCGCAAACAAAGCAGAGAACACAAAATCGGCCTCGAAAAAATCACGTTCAGAAAAGAAAACGAATGTTCAGCCCGTTGAATCACCCGTAGAGCTGGAAATCACGGATAGGGCGAAGTCATGGGCGGATACTCTTGTCGAAGCATTACGATATGAAAATAGCGACGTTCAGGAGTATAGATATTATCAATACAGAATCGCAGGAAATTCAAAGAAAAATTATAAATGGCTTGAAATCAACGGGAGGGGATTTTTACCAAAATTTGACGCAGAATCGGACAGTTGGATTTCGGCGGCGACTTACTATTCGAGATTCAGACGAAGAGGAAATATAGCCGCGATCAATTGTAATTTCCTGATTATTAACTGGTCGAAGTCGGAACTCGGATTTACGCCTACGCCTGAGCATGGCAAGGAACTTGTTTTGTCGCGCTGTCGTGAACTTGGACTTCCAGAGCCTTATATAACTGCGACCCCTGACGGTCTTGAAGTTAAATGGTACTGGCAGGACAGAATGACAAAAATATTGTACGAGCATGACCTGTTTAACAGTCAGTTCAATAAAGATTGGGACGTAATTCAGCGAAGACTGTTTGAAAAGTTCTGGTATCTTGGAGCTGATCCGAAGAAGCTATGTGTTACGGTAATGTTCTCAATACCCGGCTCAAAGGATACGAGAAAATCTCTGAAGTCGAACGACCGAATAATCCGGGAAATTCACAAAGGCGAAACTGTTGAATCGTACAGAAACATTCAGCGGATACTCGGAATAAAAGAGACCTATTGCGATGAGCGGCCTGACCTGTACGACGAACTGGACAGGCAGAAGTGGGAGCAGTTCAGCATAGATAATTCTGAACTCGTAAAGGACTGGCTTGTGGACGTTCTGAAGATTCACTCGTCGAGCAAAAACTGGATTTGCTTCGGCTTCATCGACGAGAATCGCAAATGGAATAATCGTTGGACACGAGCAAATGAGCTTCAGAAATTTTTATTGAGGCTTATTTACAGGCCCGAATTTAATTCGTGCGATTTTTACGTCTCGCAGGGAGAATTTTTCAGCCGTAATAACAGGCACGTGGATAATCTGGCTTCAATCAATGTCAGTTTTGTTGACTTAGATTATAAGGAGTTAGTGAAGTACAGGCCGGAAATTACAGAGAATCCCAGCCCTGAAGAATGGGAAAATCTCATCAAAGCTCATTGTCAGAAATTCGGAATCCCGTTGCCGAACGACGTAGTATTTTCTGGTGGAGGCGTTCATCTGAAATGGATTTATGACGAGCTCGCCTCAAGAGTCGAGCTTCCATTATGGCAGTACAATCAAAAATTATTGCTTTCACAGTTCAGGACGCTCGGAGCAGACCCTGCGGCAGTAGATGCGGCACGAGTGCTCAGGCTTGTAGGAACGCTTAATCATAAAGACAGCCCGATAATTAAGGAGAGAGTTGTTCATGTAATCGACCGGGAATTTTTCTCCGGCGCAAAAATCTCGTTAAGGGAACTTGTGAAAAATTTAGAGTCTTCCAAGCCCGAAAATCCCGAAGAATTTAACGCCGTCAAATCCGAGTGGCAGAGAAAGTTATCGCAACTTTCGATTAAAGAAGCGAACATGCTCCGGCCTGATTCTGAAATTATCGATTACGATTCAGAAGACTACAGGAAAGCCGACGGCTATTACTGGCTGAACAGCACGTTACATCATCACCACCCGCGAGCGACGTATCTTGCGGCAGAAATTTCAGGAGTAACGAAATGGATAGAGACATACCATCTTCATGAAAGTTTGAAGATGCTCTACGGAACGCCTAATCTGAAGCTCTCATTGTCCGAACTAAAAGCGCAGGAACGTGAGGAAAAGCGGGACGCTATCGAGTGGATTCCCTGTAATTACGTTGTGTTGTCGCGCTGTCCCGGCGAGACGTTTGACGAGCAGAAGAAAAATATTTTTATTCGTTGTCATGAATATCGTGAAGTCGGAATCCCCGAACCGAATCAGATCATCAAAATCGGAAGTACGTTGCTTGTTGAATGGACGTATCAGTCTGTATTGACGTGGCGGGCATTATCGCGCTGGCAGGTAACGCAGGAATATTTATGTCATCATTTCGAGGACTGGGGAGCAATGGACGACCTCGAATATTTGAAAGCGACGGCGTTGTTGCCAGTACCGGGATTCGTTTATGACGGAGAAACAGCCCGTCTTGAGTACAGTGATTTATCAAAGCGGTACACGTTCAATCGTCTTGCGAACGCAGTATTAAATTTCTCGCAGAAGGAAGTCAAGGACTATAAGGAGAAGAAAGCTGCCGAGAAAGCGAAGCACAAGCCAGCCCGTAAGATCGCATTGCCTGAAAACGTCAGCGAGAAGATTATTAACACTCCGCAGACAGCTGAAGGCAAGTCCAAATACAAAAACGTGGAGTTCCGAATAATGGCTCTCATGCGTTACATGGACATAATCCAATATTTGGAGCTTCAGAGATTAGAGAACGGAGAAATTCCGCAGAATACGAGGGAATTATGCTGTTTCTGGGCATTAGTTTGCGCACGACAGGCCGGGCTTGTAACGACGTATGAAGAATTTAAGGTGAAGGCAGAGGAGCTAATAAGATTCTGTGGTCTTCAGTTTACAGGCGAGTGCACTGTTAAAACTCTTTCAAGTGCATTCAGGAAAAATTATTTAGTAACCACGAACAAGTTGATAAAAATACTTCGTATAACGCCTGAATATCAGAAGCATATGAAAGTATTGTTAGTCGGAGTTCGTGCGACGGCAAAGAAACACCAATCCCGCGAGGAGTGGCTTGCGGAACATACTCAGGAGAAAGAAAAACCGTGGGAGAAGTTAGGGGTTTGCCGTGCGACATATTTTAACTGGAAGAAAGCTGGGAAGTTGCCTTCGCAAATTGAATGGCCGGAGGAGGATAATTTTGCTCCTGTTCAAGTGGCGGATGCTGGCAAAAAACATTTAGACTGGTGCTTATATATTATGAGCGCCATATACATCGACTCTCTTATTCGTTGTTGTGAAATTGCCCTTCGGTCTCAAAATCAGAGTTTCAATCGCGCGTTTTTAGTTCATCAGGAGGGTTTTTCTTCAATCTATTCCACTTTGTCTTTGCTTTTGTCTTTATGGGGGCTTCTCTATTGTCGTAATTGTCGTAGGTTTTGTGTCTCTCGCTGGAAGTCCTTTGCTTTCCTTAAACGCCGTAAGGGTAAACGCAAGCGTAAACGTAAGAGGTAGCCTTTCGTTTCGACTTTTGAAATACTGAGTGTTATCTGCTTGCAGGACTTATTCAGAATGAAGACACCGTTAAGGAAAAT
Source organism: uncultured Fretibacterium sp. (assembly GCA_937892105.1). Next base: position 24,635 of record CALAUZ010000288.1, read on the forward strand.
TTTCCTGAACGGGAGAACTCTGGAAAACAGGCAAGAGATGAACTCGGAGCGATGGCCGGAGTATCAGGCAGAACATATGAACACGCGACAGAAATGCTTGATAAAACACCTGAGCCTGTAGTAGAAGCAGCCCGTAACAAAGAACTCTCAATAGATGCGGCGTATGAAGTTACGAAAATGCCTCAAGAACAGCAGGCTGAAATTTCAGAACGTATTGAACATGGAGAGAAGCCCAAAGCTGTTGTTGCAGACGTAAAAAAACGTCAAAAACAAGCTAAGCGGGATAATAAGGCTAAGAGATCGGAATCGACGCAAGAAGATTCTAAAGTACAGCTGACTTTAGAAGGTGAACCTGAAGATATGACGGCGGAGACTTCTGAAAATGAGACAAGTTCTGAGAAGTACAAAGTCATATCTTTGAGTTTAGGCACTGAATTTAATCGTGATTATTTAGTGAAGTTGCACGTGGAAAATTTAGTAGCCGATGATTGTGCATTGTTCTTGTGGTGTAGTTATCAGGTGTTGCCAGAAATATTTAAGGCAGCATTGTGGGAAAATTGGGGGTTAAAGTATCAAACAGTAGCTTTTATGTCGTCGAAAGAGCTTTGTATTCTTGCGATACGCGGCGATTCAATGCTCAATGATACTTCATTGCCGAAAGTTGTAGAATCGTATGAGCAGGAGCGTCAAGACCTGATAAAAGGACTGACAGGCAACGTTCCAGTATGTGAGTTACAATAAGTTTTAACTTTCATTCGAGAAATGAAACTCGTTAGGAAGTATAGTCCTTTGAAAATACTCAGAGGATTATTCTCCCGTAGAAATCAATGAGAAATACTTTATACAGTTCAAATTTTATTCCGCGTTGTATTTAGCACCCGTGTTCATTGTCTGAATTTCTTAATTTCGATTTAGCTCTGACAAGAGTTGTAACACTGATACCAGTCATAGCGGAGACTTGTTTATACGAATGGTCATTTAATAACTCAAGAGCGTGATCGACTTGTGCGCGGCTGAATTTCTTCGGACGGCCATCCCGAAAATTAGGACTCTGACGAGCGACGGCTTTACCTTCCTGAGTACGCTGTATAATCATATCGCGTTCAAATTCAGAGAAAGAGAGCATAATATTTCGTATGAGCTTGCCAGTAGGGGAACTGTCAATAACGCCCAAATTAAGCACGTCAATAATAACGCCTCTGTCATTAAGGTCTTCAATGAGTTGAATACCCTGAATGAGAGTCCTTGCAATGCGATCGAGTTTTGTTATGATAAGTGTGTCGCCTTGCTGAATGATTTTTAGGAGTTTATCAAGTTGAGGGCGGTCATTCTTAGTGCCGCTAAAGACATCGGAAAAAATTTTAACAGCTCCTGCGTTTTGAAGGGCGAGGATTTGAGCGTCGAGAGAATTACCATCCCTTGCTTGTCCCATAGTACTGACGCGAGCGTAACCGAAAACCATGAAAACGAACCTCCACTTATGGATAAAAGTAATGAATATCAATCGGATTAAATTTTACAACGTCCGCCGGAAATAACCAAAAGTGCTAACTTATGAACAGTTTTTTACACTTTATTTAGTTTTATCATTTGTTGAGCTAGTTCCCATACGATTTTTCGTAATTCATGAGGTTCTTCAACTGTTATGTATGGAGAAGACGATAAAATCCATCGTGCGACTTCCTTTAAGTCTGGAACATAGGCAGTTAATTCCATTGTTTCCTTGTCAATTCTTTGAGTTTTTTGTGTCGGATTCCATATTGTTTCTGCGACAATAGTTGCCATAGGTTCGATTATTTTTAGCTTTATTTTATAATCCAATTCTCCCGGAGTAGCGTACCAAGCAGACGCAGTAAATTTTTCCTGAGAATAATTTTCAGGAGGAGCAATAAATGGAATGTCAGAACGAATGACAGCCCTGTTTATTCTGGAAAGACGGAATAAATAGGGAACTTGCTTTTTTTGTTTCCCTGCTAATAAATACCAAGCATGAGCGCGAAAGAAAACGCCCCACGGTGCAAGTATGTGTGAACGTGTCTCGCGTTTTTTATAGGGCGAAAGATATTCAAGTTCAATCATTGATTTTTCACGTAACGCTTTGAGTATTATTCCAAAAATATCAGCATTCATCCCGGAAACAGGCGTTGCGACAGTTGCTGCACCTGCTAACCACTGGCCGAAATTAACAGAAGTTTCAGGAAGAATTTTTTTAATCTTATCCCATAAGAATTTGCAATTATCTTTCATGTGAGGAATAAAATGTGCAACCATTCCTAAACCGGCGACTAATGCAATAATATCTTGCTCATTGAGATTTAATGAAAGCAAAAAATCACCTTCAGATTTCAGAGAATACCTGTATGGTTTTGCTCTCCTGAAGATTATTTCGGTTCTATATTCATCGCGTAACATTCGTATATCATCTTGGAGTGCACGACGATCCTTATATTCGCAATGACACATAATTTCGTCTATTTCTGCGCCATTTTCTCCCTTCTTACGGAGGAACGTTAGAAGGTTAATAAGTCTTCGTATTCTGAAAGATGAAATTGCACGTGCCATAGAAATCTCCTATTCTTTTGCTGAGCATAAGGCTATTAGAGCTTCAATGAATTTATTGACTTGAGATGATTCTCTGATTCCTGTTTTGCACCAGATTGCAAAATGCTCACAGTTATTGCAAAGAAGATTATATCCTCTTCTGCCAATTTCATTCCTTGCTCTGTTCACTGTTTCATCACCTGAGTAGAGGTGATAATTTTCGAACTTTAATT
>CALAUZ010000289.1 GCA_937892105.1 uncultured Fretibacterium sp.
CTCTTTCCCTACACGACGCTCTTCCGATCTACTCTTTCGTTTTTGATGGGACTATTCAGCGTTACAGGCTCAGGGACGATAAATTAAGCGAAAAATCAGGCTCATACTGCGTCTACAATGACGGCGACTTACCAGCAGGATGGGCTAAAAACTGGCACAACGGTGAGACTATAAACTGGCACTTCGACACGTCCGGCCTTGAACCTGAACAGAGAAAGCATTTCAGCTCTACTGCTTTCAAGGCTCAACAAGAACAACTGCGCAAGGAACGCGAAGCTAGGGAAAAAGAACGCGCTGATAAAGTTGCTAAATGGTGCGCCAACAGAGTTAAAATGCTCCCGCCCGCTCCTGAAGACCACCCGTATCTGCTCGCTAAAAGAATTTGCCCTTACAGTGCTTTGCTCGAAAACGGCGGTGAGTACGCTGGCCAGAATGCTCTCGCTATCCCTCTCACTGACATTGACGGCAACATACGCTCCATTCAATACATTCTCCCTAACGGCGATAAACGCTTTGAGAAAAACTCTAAACTTGAAGGCGTATTTTGGAGCATTGCTTTAGACACTCTAGACGGCGATGAATACGATACCATTCTACTGGGCGAAGGCTTTGCTACTATGGCTAAAGTCTATGAGCTTACGGGTGAACCCTGCGTTGCTGGTATATCTTGCCACTTCTTGAAGCCCATTGCTGAAGCTCTGCGCAAGAAGTACCCTAAAGCACGCATCGTAGTCATGGCCGACAACGACAAGAAAACTGAATTAGTACACGGCTCTAATCCTGGCATTTTTCACGCTGAACAACTCGTAAAAGCTGGACTAGCTAACTCCTTCATTTTCCCTGAATTTCAAAACCCTGAAGATGGCTCTGACTGGGATGATTACGCTAATAAGCACGGCGATGAAAAAACCGCTGATTTGCTCCATAGAAAAATTGAATGGGAGCGTCTAACTCCAAAAGAAAAGGCTGAATATAATGCCCGTAGTTTGCTGACAGGTGTCATTCGTAACTTAGACCCGTCTATCGATATACCACCACAAGAATTTATAGGCGGGCTGTTTCCACGCAATTTTGTCAGCATTCTCATAGCACCACCAGGCACAGGCAAAACCATTTTCATGCAAAAATTTGTCTCCGATTTGAGTGTTGGAGGCTCTATTTTTGACGGATTTGCAGAGAATGAGCCGCCGAGAAAATGCCTGATACTTGCGGGCGAGGCCGGATATGAGCTACTCATTCGCAGAGGTGCGTCAATGAAATGGGCTATAAGGCCGGAGCGTGTCCAAGTGTTTGACCAGTACGAAGCTGAAATTAGGGATATTCCAATCATGCTTGATGACCCTGAAGGCTGGGCTAACGTACGGAGGCTCGCTGACATCTATAAGCCTGACATTCTCTTCATCGACACCCTTAGCTCATTTCATGACAGTGATGAGAACAACGCCAAAGAGATGAAACCAATATTCAGAAAGCTGGCTATGCTCTCTCGCAATTACAACATGGCCGTTGTACCGATACACCATACCAGAAAAAGAGCCGCTAAAGAACGCTCCCTGACCCTTAATCAGGACGATGTGATTGGCTCAAGCGTAATCAACCGCTTTGTCTGTCTTACCATTGGCATTGAGCCTATGAAGGATGACGAGAAAATTCTGCTCGTTCATTCGCTCAAATCATGGTACAGTCAGTTCATGCCATTCACTTACACGCTCAAAGAAGGACTTTACGGCGGCACTGTCCTACAAACTGACCTAGCACCGGCAAGCGTCAATAACTCCAAAATTGCAGTATGGAATTATCTGCTCGATAACTTTGCAAGAGGCGAATGGTTCTCCAGAACACAAATTGTACTGTCAGAAATCGGGCATGGCGTAACAGAGTCTCAGCTGAGAAGGATACTGGCAGATTTAGCGAAGTCTGGGAAGCTACAACGCAGAGGCACTACAAAAGCAAGTGAATACTCCATAACAAAAAATTCTAGCTCTGAGGGTTAATCCCCGGAGCTTTTTTTATGCCTAGAAATTTATTTGAGCGCTTAGAGTTTTTTTTACACGTATACCCTTTTCTGCTCAAATCATGTACAAACCCTGTGATAATCAATGTTTGATTTGCGCAGTGGGCGCTCAAATTACTGCTCAAATAAAATACAAACCTAGTCATAATCAACATTTGATTTGCGCAGTGGGCGCTCAAATCGGTATATTTACTTACTGACTAAGTACAATTACTCATCATACGTAATATGACTTACGTGATAATACTGATTTGCGCACTTTGGGTTTATTTGAGCGCTTATTTGCGCACCCCTTGCTCAAATTAAATATAGATTATATATATATTTATAAAGGATTTGAGCAGTAATCGGGGTGTCTCTGCGCAAATAATCATGAGAGAGTAAATTTTTCGCTATGGAGTAATAGTGTTTTATGTGTTTTTCTGTTATCGTTCTCCAAGCATGGCTGATAATGAAAAACGGATACATCCCACTCACGAGAAGAAATTTTTTCAGTTGGAGCAGAAGAAATGAAAAGAAGTTCAGAAAGCAATCGGTTAGGACTATCAGTAATGAGACTGCGCCTGTCAAATGGGCTGTTGACGGGTTTCTGCCTGTTGGGTTATCAATTCTTACGGGCAGGACAAAAGTCGGCAAGTCCATTCTAGCCCTCAATCTTTCAATTGGAGTAGCTACGGGTTTGAGTGTTCTGGGACATTTCAACGCGGTGAAGGGCGGAGTTCTGTACCTTGCCCTTGAAGACACCATGCGTCGGCTTCACGACAGGATTAAAAGTTGCGCCCTTATTGAGCCGGATACTGACTTGTCTGGGCTGTGTGTCTTTACCGGGATACCACATCAGCACTCAGGCGGGCTTGAATACATACGCTACTGGCTGTCGGAGCATGAAGACACAAGGCTAGTGGTAATTGACACGCTGCAAATGTTCATGGAGCGTCTCTCCGGCAAAGGTTCTGCGTACAGAGAAGACTACCAAGCCGCCAGCGAAATCAAACAGCTAGCCAATGAGTTCAACGTTGCTGTTCTAGCAGTCTACCCGCTGGGAGAAAACACAAAAGGCGACTGGGTTTCGGAGTTTTCAGGCTCGCGTGGCATAGTAGACGTAGCAGATACTATTTTCGTTTTGGAGCGTAATTTCAAGTCCCGCACGGGAGTTTTGCGCAGGTTCATACGCGGCATGGCAGAAGAACAATTCAGCCTGAAGTTTTCTCCGCATGGCTGGACTATGGCAGGGCAAACGAATTGTTAGCAGATAATAATAGAAGCTGATAACCGACTGGCTAAAGAAAGACTAGTAGTATATCAAGGTTAGTGAAAATCACACGTGCAAAAACTCGCCTGTGTCGGTAAATATACGGTCTAGGTCGTCATTATTAATCGCGGATAAGACTTTGTCCCTAACAGCACCTTTTGACATGTCAAGCCTCAGAAATCTCTCATGCCCTGCTACATCTCTTCCTTTGCGTATTAACTGGACACGGCCTATACGCGCTTCCTTCACGGCATATTCAGCAAGTCCCTTAGCCTTTCCGAGATTGTCCTTGAAGCCTGGATTATGCGGTTCTAGAATATCCACAACGTAGCCAAGCCGCGAATCACTTCTCACTATCAGGAAATCAGGATACAAGGCTCTATTCTCCGCACCCATAACATAAGGCACACATAATGACCACGCTTGTTTTGGAGGATTTCTTAGCCAGCATACAAAATCGCTCCGCCTAGATTCCTCGTCTATGAGTTCTTCTTCCCATCCGTTGAGGGTTATTCGCGCGTTTCCGTCTGTGTCTGAGAATAGGTGATTGGTGAAGTTTCTGGCGTTATCGTCTTTCTTTGCACGGTAATCTTCCGGCAGCCTGAACAGATGACTGCTTACGCATTCGCCGTCCCTCTTTATTTCGTCATACTCTGTTCTGCAGCGTTCAGACATGTTTGCGAGATATATGCGGTATTTGTCATCGAGTTCGTGAAATTTATTCTCGGCGTATTGGTTAAGCATGGCTATGCAGCGTTCATCATTCGCAAAGAGTATGCAGTCAATTTTGTATTCGTCAGGGTAATTCTCATCATGAAATCTTCTCCCGTATGCCTGCGTGAAGCCGTAATTGCCCAATTTCAGGTCAGCTTCCCTCAATTGCCTGTCCAAATCACTAAGAGACATGAAAAATATATCCCTTGTCATGAAACTACCGACTTCACCGCCGAGAGCATCAAAAACTTTTGATGAAAGCCTAAACTCTGTAACATGACGCGCAAGAGAATCATATTTGCCGTCTTTGCGTAATTCCTCTGCGTATTTGTGAATCATGTCGGTAACATCGTGCTTAATCTCGCTGTCAGACTGCTGATATATTCCCCATCGAGTGAGAAGCCCTGAAAGGCTCAGAAGGGATTTCAAGTAACTGTTTACCCTCGTATTTCTGACTGTGTATGTCAAATATCCCTGTGCATTGATGAATTTAATTATGGCTGAACGGTCAATAATGAGACTAGGAATATCAATCTGCGCGGACGGTACATTGGGCTTTTTGCTAGGTGGTGTGATACTTTGCGTAGTAGGAGCATGAGTTACTTTTACACTTGGAGTAGTGGCCGTTACAGTTTCAGCTTCCTGCGAATTTCCATCAAGCCCGATTTCTAATTGTCCCGGCAGAGTCTCATTATTCGTATTCGTTTTAGTGTGAGTTGTCAAGATAACATAATCTCTTCCGCCAATCTCTTCACCGTCAACATCAGCTGGAATTTCTCCGCCCTCCTCGCTTTGAAGGCCGTCAATAATCTCCTGCACCGTATCGCGGTCAAAATACGGCAAAAACAGCCTAACTTCATTCAGAGAGTCATCTGCCTCAATATGTCTGTGTAGCGGTGTCCGTATCATTCTGCCTAAGAGCTGAGCTATATACGTTGCGTCCTCAGCATGACGGAAAGACATCATTGTTTCAGCGCGTGGGCAGTCCCATCCTGTTGAGAGATTTTCCTTGAAGAGTACTACGCGTATTCTCATATCGTCCGAAATTTTATCGGGGTCAACGCGGTGAACCTTCAAGCCGTTAATCGTAAGAGTACCTGTACCGCCGAAAGTATGCGCGACTTCATTTTCCCTGAAACGTTCGCCGAGTCTTTCCTCAATCTTTGCGATAACGTCATCAAGATTAGTGGCTGATAGTTTATCCCCGCTTCCCGCCGAAACCTGAATCAGCAGTATCGGCTTTATATCTTCCTCGTTCTGAGAGTCTGTGTACTGTTTCCAGTGTTGGCACTTCACGCGCCAGTCGT
>CALAUZ010000290.1 GCA_937892105.1 uncultured Fretibacterium sp.
GGTGACCCGGGACACATCCCACATCTCCAAAGGCTGGTTGAATGCTGTTGCTAAGGAAAACATGCCTTGCATGTAGGTGACCCGGGACACGTCCCACATCGCAAGAGGCTGGTTGAAAGCTTCCGCCCGGGAAAACATGCCTTGCATGTTGGTGACCCGGGACACATTCCACCGCTCTAATGGCTGGTTGAATGCTTTTGCCCCGGAAAACATGTTTTGCATGTCAGTCACCCCGGACACGTCCCAATCCTCTAAAGGCTGGTTGAAGGATGCGGCGTTCCAGAACATGCCTCCCATATCATTGACCCGGGACACATCCCATTTCTCCAATGACTGGTTGAAGGAAGATGCACCAAAGAACATATGGGCCATGTCTATCACTCCGGACACATCCCAGTTCTCCAGGGGGTGGTTGAATGACGACGCTCCGGAAAACATGAACCGCATGTCAGTAACCCGGGACACATCCCACATGGAAAGCGGCTGATTGAACGCCTTGGCATCACTGAACATGGAACTCATGTCGGTGACTTTGGAGGTGTTCCATGAGGAAATATCCTCGTTGAAACGCATGCAGCCCTCAAACATGGAACTCATGTTCTCAACTGAATTGGTGTCCCAGGATCCGATCCCGGAAAAGCATCGTTTTCTGCCTGCTCCGTCTGTACCTCTGCGGTTTCGGTAGCTTCTGCGTTTTCAGCGGTTTCGCCAGCTTCCGCAGTTTCTGCGGCTTCTGATGCCAGAATCGAAGTGATGATTTCTTCGCCAATCAAGCCTTCAGCCTTCAACACAGCGATTACCCTGCCGACCGTTTCACCAGCAGCATCAACACCATCCGCCGCGTTTGGATTGTCCGCGTTGATGGTTACGACCAATTTCCCGTCTCTTTCCACACTGAATACCCCAATTTCATATGCATAGCGAGGTGCTCTTGTGTAAACTATTTCTTGTCCGGAAATCGCGGCGATTTTTTCAGCGAGGTGCTTGCGATTGTCGATTGATTTCTCGAATGTTCTTGTCGTTCCTGTTGTCTCTGTTGCCCCTGTTGTTGTCGTCATAATGTTACTTCCTTTCTCCAGCTTAACTGCTGGTGTTCAGAATTTGTTTTTTTATTTCTTTGCCATCGCTGGAAGTCGTTTTGTTGTTCTTGTTCTCGCTTCAGCTCCCATGCGGGTTGACGCTATATTACTCACTTGGGTTGCCGAAAAAGTCAAGGCCCAGAATCAAGATTCCATCAGGTTTTTTGCCAGTTGCTCAAACCGCCGAAATTTCTTCCCGTCCCGTTCGACTTCATCATTCCACATGGCCGCCGGTCTGAGCCAGATAGCCTCATCTCCATAAGTTTCATCGTTGTAAAGAGCCTTGTAGACGACCATCGGCTCTTTGGTTTCAGAATGGCGAGCGATAGCCAAAACTTCATACTCTTTCCCTTTGAAATGCCTATACCGGCCAAGTGCTATGGTTTTCAGTGCTTCTTCGTATGTCATCCGATTCTTCTCCTTTTTTGTGATGCCTCTGTAAAACCCTGTGTTTATGAAAAATGCGAATATCCGTAAATGTGTAAATATGCCTGAAATGCGGCGAGAGTGTCATTAGAGCACTCTAATCGCCGTGTACCCGCTCTTCTTCAATTCCTGCTCCCAAATTCTCATCATCGCTGTTTCTGAGCAGTCAAATCTAATCCCGTGCCATTTGTATAGCTCGTCTCGTAATCTCCATAACACTGTGCTGATTCCTTCAACCGTTCTGTCATAGCCACAGCCTGTCATGGTTTCTGTTGTGCCGATGGCCGGCGCGTTATCAATTGCGTAGAAAAGAACAGAAACGATTGATGCCTTCTTCGTATAGCGGACTATTATTTTGCCGATGACATCATGTTCAGTTCTTGCCGCTTTGCCCGGTCTGTCCGCCCTTGCCGTTTTGTGCTGTGAAGCCTTATCATTCATGATCAGCCATGCCGCGACTTTCTTCTCCGCAAGTTCAAATTCCCTACTAACATTCCGCAGTTCGTTTCTGTCTTTTGATGCCTTTAATCCTGCCATCATAAAATCACGTCTCCTTTGTAAATTTGTGCCTGTTTACCTGTGTATAAATATGGAAAGGACGTAGCTTTTGGCTACGCCCTGACTACTAACTGCTCCTGATCTCGATGTTTTGATGCCTGCTCTGTCTGGCCTGTCTGTATTTCCTGTGGTATATCAGTTACGCTCTCTGACAGCAAATCCAGCAAAGCTAACCTGTCCTCGTTCGTCATTCCTATGCGCCTCAGCCATTTGCTGAAACTCTGCCATTGTTCCGTCTGAACATCTGACAGCACTTTAGCCTGAATGACGTTTGTTTTCATGGCCGCGCTGTTGATATTTGCGATCAATCTGCTGTAAAGGCCGCAGTTTTCAGGGGCAGTAAGTTCCTTGAAACCATCGAATGTTATCTTGTCATGGCCGATCTTCAGTCCTGCCAAAACCCTGTGAAATTCCGTTTCTGTCCTTGCATATGCCAGTAGTTCATCGATGCTTTCAAATTTGCGACAGTTAATCACATTGATGAAATACTTATCGACTTTAAATTTGCCGCCGGTTGCTGATGAAATCAATGATCACCATGTGTACATCAAGTTGAAAAGATTTGTGGCTGATCGGATAGTATGTCCCGCGATGGGGAGACTGACTGATAAGGAAAGAGGTTCTTTCGCAAAGCTCGCTTCCTTTGTGTTAATCACAGTTGGCTCAGTCGGTACACTGTGTTCATCATTGATGTGATTTGTTGCTGCTGTCGTTGCTGCTTCCGTTTCTGCTGTCGTTGCTGTAATCATGATTTATCGTTTTCCTTTCCAGATGAGAATTTGTGATTATTAGGGATAAACGGTAGGCGGCGTGATGCCGCCACAGCCGTTATTCCGCTGCCGATTTCGCTTTGGGTTCGCTTGCTGATTCCGAGTTCTGTTCTGCTGACTGACTCACTGTGGGTTCGATTTGCCGTTCCTGAAACAGCCGTTCCTTATCGGCCTCGATTGCCCGTTCCTTATGGCTTCCTTCAAGCCATAAGATAAAGCTATCAATATCAGGATGGACATCAGCCATATTCAGGGCACGGCTCTCATCCGTAATCAGAATTGCCTCGCTGCCGGTTAGTACGGCCTTCCACTCACAATCCCTGTCGAATCCGAAGTACTCCCATGCTTCCCTTGCGCCATCGCTGAGGGGTTCGTGTGTCTCCCTGACTGCCGCCTGTTCCAAATCCGCTAACGTTAAAACCTTGCCCGTGAAATTAAATTCGTTGCCTCTTTTGTTGCCTGTTAATTCGCTGCCTGTTAATTCGTTGTTGAGTTCCATGGTTTATTCCTTTCCGAGCGACGGGGTTGGTTTAGTTTGTCCCACCGCTCTTTTATTCTTGTCGCAGGCTATGGTAAAGGGTTCTTGCCAATTCGGGAACACGTGATACTAGCTTAGAAACTAGCTAGAATTGCCGGAAATACCTGTGTTTACATGGTTTGAGCCGCCTCATGCCGTTTAACGCTGACTCTGTTTGGCCTGCTTTAGCTTTGACTTACATTTGACTTCCGGCCATTTTTACGTTGATTCCCAGCCGTTTTTACGCGCCTAACTTGCCCGAAACTTGCCCGAAACTTGCCGAAAAAAAAACAGGGCATCCGGTTAAAGATGCCCTCAAAGCTACTATGCCGTTGTCCGTTATGATACCCGTTATGCCGTTGCGAGTTGGAGTTGTTCCTGTTGTTCAAGTTGTTGCCGTTCCCTGAACCGCCTTTCCTTCTCGTCTTCCTTTACCCTGTCGTTATTAACCATATCGAGCCAGAGGATGAACGTATCCATATCCGGATAGATCCCAGCCATATTCAGGTTGCGGCTTTCATCCGTAACCAGAATCGCCTCATCGCCAATAAGAACCGCTTTCCACTCGTGTCCTTTATCGAAGCCGAAGTAATCCCACGATGCCCGAACACCGTCGATGATTGGATCGTTTCCGATTGCCTTCTCCAAGTCTGCCCACGTTAAAACCTTGCCGGTGAAACTGAATTCGTCGCCTGTTAATTCGTCGTTATATTTCATGGTTTATCCCTTTCCGAGCAGCGGGGTTGGTTTAGTTTGTCCCGCCGCTCTTTTGTTGTCGCCGACTATGGTAAAGGGTCTTTGCCAATTCGGGAACACGTGATCTTAGCTGGAAAACCAGCTGGAATTGCCGGTGTTCACACAGCTCACGCCCCTCGGCTTGCCATCGATCCTGCCCTTGACTTCCTGCCCTTGACTTCCTGCCGTTTTTACGCACCGACACCACAACCCCACACCGAACTTGGCCTCTGAATTTGCCGAAAAAAAAACGGGGCATCCGGTTAAAGATGCCCCATGTGTTTATTAGATTTTACTTATGCTTATTTTGGTCAGAAGGCTCTCTCCCGCTCTCCCATATGTTAGGCTGAGCTAATTAAAGCTAATCGAGTCGCGCCAAAAATTCTTCTTCACTCAAAATCTTGACTCCCAGCTTCTCAGCCTTTTGCAGTTTCGAGCCGGCCTTATCTCCCGCCACAAGATAATCAGTCTTAGAGCTGACGTTGTTGCCGATTTTTGCTCCCCTGCTCTTGGCCTTAGACGAGGCTTCGTCACGAGTCATTGATGAGAGCATCCCTGTGAATACGAATGTCTTATTGGAGAAGAAGGGATTTGCCGTTTTATTCACCCCATAAGACACAGAAGAACCGAAAGCCCCAGAAACTGAAGCCGCCGTTGTAGCTGTGAGATAAAAGCCAAGCCCTTTTAGGCGGGAGATAAGTTCTTGATTTGCTTTGAAGAACTGACACACGGATCGAGCTATGACAGGTCCGACTCCTTCGATTGAAGCAATATCGTCTTCTGAAGCCGCCATTATAGCGTCAATAGAGTTGAAGTGTTCAACCAGCAATCCTGCCACACTTTTACCGACATCAGGGATACCGAGAGCTGTCAACACATTTTCAAACGGTCGCTGTTTCGAGACTTCTATCTGCTCCATGATGTTGCGTGCTGTTTTCTCCTGAACTTTGTCTAATGATAGCCAGTCCCTCAGCTCCAGTTTATAGATATCGGTTAGCGTTCTGACTTTACACGATTCAACCAAATTGCTGGCCAAGCTATCGCCTAAGCCCTTTATATCCATACCGTTGCGGGAAGCAAAATACTTCAGACTCTCCTTCAGTTGCGCTGGACATGAAAGCCGATTTACACAGCGATGTGCTGCTTCATCATCAAGTCTTATCACTGCTGAACCGTAGACGGAACAACGGCTGGGCATAGAAAACGACTGTTCTCGGCCTGTTCGAACAGCTTTATTGACACCGATAACTTCCGGAATAATTTCTGCGGCTTTGCGCTTTGCGGACTCGAATTAAGTCTCCGATTCTAATGTCCTTATTCCTAATCTCATCTTCATTATGGAGCCTTGCCCTCTGTACTTGTGTACCGGCCAGCTGGACGGGCTCGAACACAGCTACAGGAGTTAAGATGCCCGTGCGTCCGATGGAAATTTCGATATTCAGCAGTTTTGTTTCCTTCACTTCCGGCGGGTATTTATAGGCAACCGCCCAGCGAGGAGCATGTGACGTTGAACCAATCTCAGGCCATAAAGTGATATTGTTCAGTTTGATGACCACGCCATCGGTGACGTAATCCAAACTGTATCGCTTCTCAGACCAATCAGATATGAACTTGTTGACATCCGATAACGTCGGACAGAAACTGTTGACTGGCTGTATTGGCAGACCAAGAGCGGATAGCTAGTTCAGCGCATCTCGCTGTGTGTAAATGCCGAATCTCGGTGCATCCACAATGTAATAAAGGAATATATCTAGTCCTCGTTCCTTGACAATATCCTGTTCCTTCTGTCTGAGAGTTCCTGCCGCCGCATTCCTAGGATTAGCAAATAATGCTTCGCCCCGCTGTTCTTTCAGTTTGTTGATGCTGAGAAATCTGTCGGTCTTCATCAGAACTTCCCCTCTGACTTCAATCCGGCCATGTGGAGCATTCATGAGTCTCTTCGGCAGAGAATCAATGCAGAGCAAATTCGCCGTCACATCTTCACCAATATGCCCGTTTCCCCTGGTTGCACCCTTGACGAAAATGCCGTCCTCATAGATTAAGGACACTGCTAACCCGTCAATCTTCAACTCACACATAAAGCCTGATCTCGCTTCATTTGCGCTTACAACTTTAATACGAGTGAAGAAATTCCTCAGTTCCTCCGTATCAAACACATTGTCCAGCGATAACATAGGCTTGCTGTGTTTAACCTTGGAGAACAGTTCACTCGCCTGACCGCCAACCTTCTGAGTCAAGGAATCCTTCCTGGCCAAGTCTGGGTACTCGGCTTCAAGCTGTTTCAGTTCTCGGACTAGTGCGTCATATTCCGAGTCATCGATTTCTGGCCTGTCTTGATTGTAATACAGATCGGCGTAATGGTTGATGAGTGTGTACAATCTGTCCATTCGCTCTTTGATGTTCATATCGTTTACCTCCGTACTTCATTCCTGTTCAATTCTGTTGATTTATTGTGGAAATGAAAAAAATCCCCGCATGGACACGGGGGACTATGATGCTTGTGCTTCTGTCTCTTCCACCTCGTCTGAAGCTGTCGCTGTTGCTCTTGAGGCTTCTGATGTTTCTGATGAATCTGAGGCTGCCGGTGCGTCTGAGCTTGTCAGTTCTTCTGTTGTTACTGTCGGCATGTTCTCAACCTGAATGGCATTGAACACAGTGTAATACTTGTAAAATAATTCAGTGTTGTTGTTTTCCTGCTTGACTTCCTTGACTACTACAATCCTTGTTCCTTTGCTTCCCTTTCTCAGATGGATTCCGTTTCCCATTGATTTTATTTGAAGGAACGTTGCCCAGCGTGGATCTTTTGAATTCAGTTTAATCGCTGCTTCCGACAAGGCTTCTGCATTTTTACCCTGATAAGGCTTTCCTGTGACCGCGTTAATTGGTGCGTACATTTTAATTCCTCCTGTTATTTTCTTACTTCAGCTCTCCAACAGTTTTAACTCTTTCAATCGTACTTTTCAGTTGTACTCTGTTGAGTTTTGTCGCTGCTGTTGTCTTCTGCTTTTGTGCGCCCTATTACGCCGCGTCTTGGGAAAAAAGTAAAGCCCGCCAGAAAGCGGGATAATTTAGCTTCTTACGACCTCATCCGCTCCTCACAGTCAAAAAAGTAAATGCCAGGTAGGCACATACTATGAAGTCTTCCGCTTTCGTGCGTTTTTACTTTTCGCATGAACTGTTTCTCCTGCGATTACTTCTGGCATTGTTAGCAATGTTGTCAATGTTGGCAATGTCTCTGTTGTAGCTGTTGTTTTTTGCTGTGTAGCTTGCTTGTGATCATCGTGATCCGTTGCCAGCTCTTTAAGATTCAGCAATCTTGCTTTCAGGAATTGTGGGATCGGCAAGCCAAGTGCGTCCGCATTCTCGATAATGCTGATACCCTCGTTAGCGGCATAGAATAATGTTACAGGAGTCCTTAAAGCCGTAGTATCTCCCAGCACGTGAACGTCAATCACATGTGCAACTCCA
The DNA here is from genome assembly GCA_937892105.1 of uncultured Fretibacterium sp. The sequence continues at coordinate 7,554 of CALAUZ010000290.1, forward strand.
ATCAAACAGAAAATCGCCATTTTCCTAGCGATTCCGTTATAACCAATAGAGCTGCTCAGTTTATGCCTTGAATAGGCGACCATCACACCCATGATGTAATCAATAATCACGAAAGTTATTAATACATTCACAAAGCCATCTATCCCTCCAAAGAACCAGCCGAATAAACCGACTAGACTTGCAGTGAAAAAATCAGTGATGTCATCTAACATTGTTTTCACCTCCCTTCAGATCGCCCACATCCCGTCCGTATCAATTCTTGCTGCTCTCTACGGCCTAACCTCCCATAAGCCGCTCTTTCTCTTTCCGCCACAGTCAATGTGGATGAAGTTCTTCCGCTTGTAGTAAATGCAGTAATCTAATTCCGGCAGTTTCCCGTAAGCATGAAGACGCTTCACCGTGTCGAACATAACCTTAGCCCCCTTTGCGCAATTCAAATCAGCGGCCAGCCCCAGCGTGTGTTTACTGTTCTTCACGCCACCGACTGCCGCATTACGTTTAGAACAGCGACACCCGCTCCCGACGTGAACAGGCACACCAAGCTCATCTCTAATTACTTGCGCCATATTCATGACTCTTTGATCAATGATATTGAAGCCACAACCGCAATGACAGGCAAATTCTGAAACCTTGAAATTCTTAGTATTCTGCGCAGACGACATATACATCAATCCTTTCTGCAAAAAAAAGAGGGGCTGGCTACCCTCTAGCTGGTTCTGCAAACTCTCCGTCTTTGTAGAGGATATATGCAAATCCCTCGTACCACTTGACCTTCAACCAGTTATCCTTGATCTCATACACATTAACTATCTTCCCGGTTTCTACAACGGCGATGCGTTCGGCATTAAGAGACGGGGCCTTTCTGACATTCATGAGAGCTTTAATGCGGTAAGCTATGGGCTGGGCTTCCGGCACATTCACCGCTGTGTCTGTTGTTTCTGCTCCTGTAGCTGATTGCTCTTCCGTAGTAACGGGTTGTTGAGTTTCCGCAGCAAACTGATTGGCCTGATAAACCTTCTCACCATTGCAGAAAACTTCTGCCTGTTCCTGATTTGCAAATGCCTTAGCACTGTTAAGGCTCCTCGTTGTTTTAATCTTCACGCCGTTTTTCATGATGATATAAGTTCTATTTGTAGACATATTATGACCTCCCCCAAAAAAATAAAATTATGCTGCCACTTAACTACCGCAGACATCGGGATAATCCTCAATCGCCCGGATCTTGTCCGCAAAGTTTGTCCAGCCTGATGCGACCTTGAAGGAATTCACCAGGGAGGACGGCACATAGAAGTATGCGTCCCCCGTCTTGAACTTCGAGGATGACCAGTTCGAATAGGAAATGCTCGGGACGGTCGTGACCCCCGGAAGGATCAGCGCCTCTATGTTGTTGCATCCTGACATGGGGCACATGGTCATTGTCCGCACGGCACCGCCAAGGCTTACCCTTTTCAGGGCTGTGCAGTATGAAAATGCCTGTGTCGAGTAGGAAGCCGCTTTCGGCAGGGAGATGTCCACAAGGGACGTACACCTCTGGAAGCACCCGGAGGGGATCTCCGTCATTTCCGGCGCTGTAAAGCCTGTAAGAGCCGTGCAGTATTCAAAAGGCCCCCTGCTGGAGGTTGCGGTATATGTGCCGCCCCCGGAGGTATTCCCCGTCCAGAGCGGGAGATTGATGGTCTTTACCTTCGTGTTCGGACTCGCGGATTTCTGCGCGAAAGCGCCTGTATGGAGCGTCGTTACCCTCGCGAGGTTCAGCGTTTCCGGCAGGGCGCTGCAGTCCATGTCCGCAAATGCCTCCTGCCCGATGGACGTCAGATTATCCCAGGAAAGGTCCAGTGTTGTAAGGCTGCTTCCACTGAATGCGACTGCCCCGATCTCTGTGACGCTTGGCACTGTCACCCTGTCAAGGTTCTGGGCATGATAAAAAGCTCCGACTTTAAGTGCTGTGATGGTACTATCCTCAAATACTCTGCCTATTGCTGCAAAGTCTTTTGTGAGCAGGCATCTTAAGATCTGCCTGTCCGTGTAGGTTCCATATGAATCTGCCATTTCCTTTTCCCCCTTATCCGCATATGTCCGGATGGTCTTCGATGGCTTCGATCTCATCCGCATAGTTCGCCCAGGTGCTGCTCGCCTTATAAGCGTCCACCATGCTCCTCGGCACAAGGATCAGCCCGTTCCCTTTTCCAAGCGGAGATGTAGTGCCAAAGCAATTTGTGCTAGGCAGCGTTACTACCTGTGATGTGCAGCGCAGAATCAGCGTTTCCATTTTTGCCCATGTGCTTGCTGTCATAGACAGGCCGAATGTCGTCGTAACGCCGGCGTCCAGAAGTTCCAGTGAATTGAGGTAACTCATTTTCAGGTTCAAAGATGTCGTGTTCTTCGGGAGCCGCAGTTCCGTCACAGCCCTCATGTCAGAGAAGTTACTGCTGTCATTCATGACCGTAAGCTCCGGCAGCGTAAGAGCGGTAAGCCCCGCCAGGGTATAGAAGGAATACGAATTCGTGGCGAGCACGGAAGGAAGGTCAATGTCCGTAAGCGATGCGCTTCCCGTAAAGCAGTAGGAAGGCACCGACAGAAGCGACGGCATGGATACCGATCTTAGTGACTGCAGGCCCGCAAAGGCGTACATGCCTACCGATTCCAGGCTGTCCTCATCCGTAAAGTCGACGATCGTACCGTTAAGATAATTCCGAAACCATAACCCGGTGAATTCATACTGTGCATAGCAGTCCATATCCGATGTTACGTTTTCTGGTAATGGACTCCAGCCTGTGAACTGATAATCCTGTACTCTTCCAGGCCCATTGTAAGTCGGTGTCGGAAGATTGGAGATAGTCGCGCCGTAAGCCACATTCTCGTAAGTCTGAACCAGCGTAGAACCATTGTAAAGACATACAGTAAATGTCTTCTCTACCAGAGAATAGATTGCATAAACAGTTGTGTCCGCCGTCACATTGGAAAGGCAGTCCTGTTCAACTGATCCGTTCTGCACTGTGCCCCAGCCGAGGAATGTGTAGTAGTATCTGCTGTCTTCCTTCATAGTAAGATTCGGTGTGTTGGCAGGAGTACTGCCATCAGTAATCGTCTCTGAAGCAAGCACTGTTCCGTCATTATCCTTATAGGTTAGTACCGCGGTTACGTGATCATAGGTTATCGTGATGTCAGGGTATCGTTCTCTCGCATGTGCCATGATCGAGCCGGTTACCGCTGGAACATAGATCGTACCGTAAACCTGTGCGGTTGCCATATTATCTCCGTTCTGATCGAGGCCACGCTTATCGTCCAGAATATCGAGAATATTTTCAATATCGTTTGCGTCCTCAATGGACCAGTTAAAACCGAAAAGACGGACACGCGCGCCAGTCTGAAGAGCTTCGAGAATTGAGAGTGTGTCCACAGTAGTGCCGACGTTCTCTAACCAGAGAGTAGTGATGTTAGAAAGGCTCGGACACGTGAAATCGGTCAGGCTCGGCTGATTACGGATTATTAGAGACGTTATGGTCGATGGCAAATGAAGTACGCGTACTACTCCACCATTCGGCAGTGAAACACCTGTGACCTTCGTGCCGTCGAAATATACCTCTTCGATGCCTGTACAGCCAGATAAATCAACCGATTTCTGATCGCCAGTCCCTAAGCCCGTACAGTTCCTGACATCGATCTTCTTTAATAGCTTATTCTGTCCTAAGTATAGCGTCTGCAAATTCCCGTTTGTGTAATAAATGGAAGGATTCCCAAGAATAAGCTGTTGCAACTTTGTGGCATACACAAACTCGGCATAACCGACTTTCAGACCGGATAAATCACCAATATCAGCTAACTGTGAAGCCGAGAAAATCATGATTTCCGTGTCGTTTACTGAGTCTAACGGACACACTATCTGATAGCTCTGATTACGTGCGGCTCTGGTCTGAACCAAATACGATCCAAATTTTACAGTTGCGTAAACGTCGGCGTAGGGCGTGATAGTGATGTTACTCTTTGCATAACCTCGCAAAGTGATGACATCTGTCAAGCTCTCGCCAGCATTGTATTTAGAATCAATGTACTTGAACCTGTTATACAGCCACCATTTACGCTGTTCAGATTTCGAGCCTTGGAGCATCGCCAAATAAGCCGCTGAACCCTTCTCTTCAAGCGGGGCTAAATACTTAAACCATGAAACCTCATTAAATATAGCCTCTGGCCATTTAGCTTGATGATCTTCAAACATCTTCTCAACTTTTGCATAAGATAATGCGCCGGTGGATCTTAAATTCTGATACATAGCTCTCAACTCTGCTGGAAATGTGTCTCTCAAATTATTCCAGAACACAGACTGCTGACCATTAAAAATATCAGCTCCGCCCTCTGTGTGATCAGTGTCCTCTAAGTTATAAGAGAACACGAGAGAACCTTCGTTGTTGATCCCGATTGAAGTATCTGCATCGTATAAAATCCAGACTAGTTTCTTCTGCATTATGAAGCCTCCTTTCTTTTTGCTTTCTCAAAGATATATCCGTTGCTCGGATTCTTTGTTCCTTTAATCCAGCAGGAAACAGTGGAAGAGCACACGCCAAAATAATCAGCCGCTTCTTCACCGCTATTGAAAAATAACTGTTCACAAGTTTTAGGATTTGTTGCAATCACAGGTTGACTGAATGCTTTACTCTTACGTTTGCGAGTTTCTTCTGAAATTCTTTCTAAACTATTAGCTAATCCGATTTTACGTTTTGTTTCTTCTGACATTGGGCCTCGCTTAGTTCCTAACTTAGCCATTCGCTGTCTATATCGTGTCTCCTCGGAAACAGTTCTGCCACGATTACTCCAGCCTTGTTGTTGCATCTGCTCAACTAATGTTTTACGTCTTTCTTCTGTCAAATACTTCTTCTGTGTGCCCTCACCACCATCACCGAGATTATATCCAAATGAAGGATTATTGTAGCGATTAGCATTTGTCTTATATAGAGCTATATAATGTTTCTCTAGTTCTGCCGCTTCTTCATCGGATATTTCTCCAGAAAATAAAACTGTTTGCTTTATATTATTAACACCGAATTCTTGTATAGCTTCCCAGATAAGTCTGCAATTTTTATATTTGCTCCAACCACTTTCATAACTTCCCTGTCTAAGATGGAGGAGCCTTGAAGTAGCCCCTATATACTTTTTGTCATTGGGAAATGTGTACATATAGATTGTCCAGTTAGGCATTAAGCCTCTTCACCTCCACCAATGACAGCTTCGCCAATAAATGACGGGAAGGCATTCTTAGCTCTGCTATCGACCATAAGGAACAGCTCCGTGAATAGATAGTAGAAGAGTGCTGAATCCGTCTCCACATAATTTCCCAACTCTGCCCTAAACTTTGCCTTCCTATAATTCGCCGTATCATTGGTGTATGTCGTGCTTGTCTCGCCATCAACGATAGTCACAGACTCGGCCAAGGCATTCCCTGTTGCTTGATCAGGATCGGTTGATTTAACCCAGCTTGCAAATTCTTGTAATTGTGTACAATCTGTATAAGCTGGATCAGTATCAGGGTATCTTGCCTCGAAGTCATTGAGCCATGCAGGTATTGTGTTTCCGTTTTCATCAACTGCTGTTGACGTGTAGTCGTCATCTTTCCACAAGACACGAAGTCCAGTATTGTTTTTGATTTCCCAAGACTCATCACCTTCAGTAAAACCAAAACATTCCTCTGCGGATTTATCCAGATTCGCGTTGTATTTCCCGAGAAATGTCGTTGTAGCTTCTGCCGTATTATTCCAGAAAATCACAATGGGATAACCATCGATACTCTGCCTAACAAGAGTGTTTTGTACCTGCGCCGGCGTTTTATATGGGCAGGCTTCGTTAAACAGTCTTGCCAGTTCTACGTTATTTGCGCCTTCTGATGAAGCAACGTCAGCCTTATAGCAAAATACATTTGTTGCGATGGTATCTTGTGTAAGCTGGTACTTTGCTATCGTACTACCGCCAGAAGTGATAAAGCCATTCTTGAACTTAATCTTGTAATTCTTACGTTCATAATACTGCGATGAAGTTCCCTGAACGTCTATCTGCGCTCCCGTGAATGTGAAGGATTTGCTTGGGTTTAACGGATCGGTGTAAGAGCCAGAGCAGGTTTTCTTATCACCTTTATACTGTGGCAGTTCCGCACATTCTATAATCATATACGGCAAATCGCTCGGTAGCTTTGCTATAACCACATTGCCGTATTCGTCCCTGACGTTATTGTGATTATATCTTTGCAGCATCAATGCTCCGTCCTGCGTGTCTGCAATCCAGTTGTCTTCCATCTGTTTACTGCTTAAGTCGTTATCATAAACTCGGATACAATAAATATCTATCGTACACTGATTGCTCCCGATGCTGATGTTTGCCGGAACTACCTGTGAGAAGTCATCGCTGTCTGGATACTGTACAACGCCGGACATCGTGCCATTGATATAGCAGTATATACGCCTGAAGCCTGATCTCTTCTCGACAACAAATCCGACTCTCACATGTTCCTCTTCCTTGAATTGCATAGAGATGCTACTCTGTTCTGAAGCTAATCTGCATTCCTGAGCAGTCATAGAAATACCGCGCCCGCCGTTCATACAGGAGAGAATCACGGCATCGTAGTTCAACACATCTCTTGTTGCAAATTCAATCTCTATGGTCTTACCCGTGGATCGGAAGTCCGTAGCAAATGGCTGATAGGGTATGGTCAGGCGTGCGTCTCCGGCCACTCTCATGACAGTGATCCCGTCATCATCTAAAAGCCAGCCGTCAGATGTGAAATTGAAATCAGTGAATGTAGCGGCGATTGGACTGCCTCCGCTTGGTGTGAACGTCCAGATACCTGGATTAGCTTCGTTATTAGATCGAGATTTAGATGATAAATACAGAGCCAAATTCTCCGTCTCAGCATAACAGTCAATATCAGCAGGAGTTACGGTTAGAGTTATAGTCTTCGTAACAACTCCAGCTCCGCTTCCCGATGTCCCTGTCTGTATAGTTATCACCTGAGTTCCTGAACTATTTACCTGATAGGCAAATAGCTGTCGTGTCCTATCCACAGTTATTGATGAGACAGTCGTTCCATTAACCTTGATAACTACGTCGCTCATCTGTGATCCCGGCGTGTATACTACGTAAGGAATATTTAATGTCGAGAACTGCATGACAGTTAAGGCGTTATAGCTTGAGGAAATAACTGGGCTACTTTCTGATATTCTATACCAGATAATATCATAATACAGCTCATTCGATCTGACTGTATTCCCGTTAATCGTAGCCTAGAAATAAACACGCAAAGTGTGAGAACCATGAGTCTGCTGAGTAATCAGGTATGTCTGCTGACGAGCCGTTACTGATGTCGTTACCGTCTCCAGCTCCGTTCCATCGAGAATGAAATGCACGGTCTTTGACACAGCACCATAAGGAGTATAGGGGAATGATAAAATGCTGGTCTGAATAGCTGAGTCATCAAAAGAACTTGTCAGCGTCAGCTCAACCACAGTGATTGTGAAGTTCTTAACTCGGCTATTTCCGTAAGAGTCGGTCATTTGGAGCTGAACCGTGTTGAGACCAGTTGAAAGATACGTTCCTACATCTACGGTTACATTTCCCTGAGCGACTTCAAGCACAGCCTTGATGATGCCGTTATTCTTGATTGTCAATGAGCCGTTGCCAGTCGGCAGTTCATCTTCTATCGATGTCCAGTAGATTGATAAAGGCAGACTTCCGCCAGAGGCTATTGTCTTACTCACAAAGCCGGATGTGTTGTTGAAAGTTAATACTGCCGTGTTTGTCGGTTGAGTGCCGCCTCCACCTCCGCCGCCTCCTCCGATTCCCTCGAAAGGCCCGGCGACTACTTCACCATTGGATGTCAAATATAAAGCATTATTCTCAACATAGCCGCCATCAACCTTACCGGACAAGGCTAACTCTAAAGCTGTATAACTTTGCTGGACGGCAGTAACACTTTCCTCAACGCCCGCAACTTCATTTAATGCACTGTTTGCAGTGGTCATAGCCGATGCTGCCACAGTATCAGCCGCAGTTTTGATGTCATCAATTTCTTCAGCTTTGGCGTTGATTGTGGACATGGCTGTCGTTTTAGCCGTGTTCACGTCTCCTACCGCGTTTGTTCCAGCACTCTGAACGGCTGATACAGCGGTATTCTTAGCAGCGGTTATATCGTCTTTCGCATCGTCAACAACTCCGTCAACGTAATCTTCTAAATCATCGGCAGCAGTCTGCAATCTTGTAACCTGTGTAGTTCCTTCATTCTGCACGGTTTGAACCGCAGTCTGTGTCGCACTATTAACAGTACTATTGAAGCCGTTGACTGCGCTAACAGCCGTATCTCTCGCACGGGTAGCCGTTGTTGCCGCCGTTGAAGCCGTTCCAGCGTTCCTTTCAGCATTACTAGCCGCCGTTTCAGCTCGTGTTGTAAGAGCTGCCATATTGTCCTGTGTTGTCTGGGAGACATGAAGTGCTTCAATGATATTGTCAGCATCAGAAAGTATTTCCTGAATCTCCATAATCTCCGACTTGGATTCCAGCGTCTCATAATCCAAAGCGGCTCTCTCAACGTCCAAATAGAAATTTGCACTTGGCAGCTCATATTCTGAATTGCCTGCTGTTACGGTTAAGACTATTTCAAAAGTATTTTTTCCTGCTATTGCAGTCATCTGCTTTGTAACCTGTGCGCTTACAGTAGGTATAGAATCCACATAAGCAAAAGTAGCCTCTGCGGATATTCCGTTCCCATCCAGCTTTGTGCCCCTGATCTCTGCTGTAGCATCGTTTGGAATGTCCAATGTTCCCTCGCTTGCGTACAGCTGGAAGATGAGGGTTACGTCCGAATCATACTGGGACATGTGTATGCACAAAGGGATCCCGCCTGGTACCATATCCAATTCAAAAGTTCTGCTCAGCATCGTTTTTCCTCCTTCATGCTTTTTTATGGACAATGACCGTAAAAGGCAGTACGGTCAGGAAATCAAATTCCATATAGTTTTCACGGGTGACGTTCCTGTCTGCCTCAAGGAATGTCAATGTGCATTTATATTCACCGTGGACTTCTGCCATTTTTTCCACGTCAGACCTTGGGATGTCCACTAAAACCTTTCCATCCTCTCTTGCCGATGCACTGCGTAGGAAAAGGCCGCTTCCGTCAGGCTTGCGCCCACGTACCACGCACCACATGCCCTGCGGGAACGGTGTGGTATCCTCCGATGTGAGGAGGAGCTTTACACCCACTGCCGAGCATCCTTCCTTCAAGTGCAGATGTGGCTCGATGCCGCCCACCGTGGGATCCAATCGGAGCGTATGGGTAATCATACTGTTACTCGCCATTACTCTCCTCCTGTTCATAAACTGCGATCAGGGTCCTGTCTTCCATGACATCCTCTGTCAGCGAGGGGTCATTAGCCCCGCCAATCTCATCCGTCCAGCCCGTGAAGACAAAGCCTGCCTTCGTCGGAACAGGAGCGAACGCACAGTCCGTCCCCTCGATCACCTGCTCAGTTCCTAGCTGTGTCTCGCCATCCTCATCCAGATAGGTC
>CALAUZ010000291.1 GCA_937892105.1 uncultured Fretibacterium sp.
CAGGTGCTGCTTCAGGAAAATGGCTCGCGAGGGAGTTTTTCCCGGCGTAGTCAAGTCGAGCTGGTAGGGGGGCAGATTAAGTTGTACGTAAATGACCCTATAGCAGATATGCTCACAAGAATCCGCAACGCCAACATGATCTATGCAGAGAGCGTTGATATTCCGTCGAGCAAGATGAAGTTAGCCCTTGCACGGATACTCAAGGACGAGGGCTACATCAAGAATTTCCGGATGATCACAGATCCCGGCAAGCCTTACGCAGAGATTCGGGTATATCTCTCGTATGGAGCGAACAGGGAACGAGTCATTCAGGGACTCCGGAGAATCAGCAAGCCAGGCAGAAGAATCTATGTCGGCAGCGATAAATTACCCGTCGTTATGGGCGGACTCGGACTCGCGATTCTCTCAACGTCAAAGGGACTCAAGACCAGCAATGAAGCTCACAAGCTGGGACTCGGCGGAGAAGTTCTCTGCTATGTCTGGTAGGAGGTAAGAATTATGTCTCGTATCGGACGCAAAGCAGTGGAAATCGCAAAAGGTGCAAGCGTTGAAGTCAAAGGCACGGACATTATCGTGAAAGGCCCTAAGGGTCAGCTTCACGCGCAATTGATGCCCGGAATCGCTGTTGACATTGACGGCGGACTCGTTAAGGTCTCACGCTCAAACGAGGAGAAACAGACAAGAGCTTGGCACGGAATGACCAGAGCATTAATCGCTAACATGGTAACCGGGGTTACAGCAGGCTTCTCAAAAACTATGGAAATAGTCGGCGTAGGCTGGAGAGCAGCGTTGCAGGGCAAAAAGTTAGTGATGAATCTCGGCTATTCACACCCGATAGAGTTCACACCGCCGGCAGGTATAGAGATCGTTGTTGAGAACCCGATTAAGTTTCACGTCAGGGGAATCGACAAGGAATTAGTAGGACAGACATGCGCCCTTATCAGGGAGTTCAGACCGCCTGAGCCTTATCACGGAAAAGGTATCAAGTTCGAGAATGAGCAGATACTCCGTAAGGCCGGCAAGACAGGGGCGAAGTAATCAATCATGAAGAAGAGAAGCAGAAATGATATGCGCGTAATCAGGCATGAGAGACTCCGCAAGACTCTTTCAGGTACTGCAGAGAAACCTCGTCTGTGTGTGTTCAGAAGCCTCAAGAATATTTACGTTCAGGTTATCGACGACGAGAAAGGCCACACGTTAGCATCAGCCTCAACGCTGGACAAGACATTACAGCCCGAACTGAAGGGACACTGCAACGTAGAAGCCGCAAAGGTTATCGGCAAGGCAATAGCTGAGCGCGCAAAGGCTAAGGGAATCAGCACCGTAGTGTTCGATCGCGGAGGTCATGCCTATATCGGTAAGGTAATGGCACTCGCAGATGCCGCAAGAGAAGGAGGGCTAGTGTTCTAAATGCCCAGAAGAATTGACACAGAAGCCGTAGAGTTCCAGGAACGCGTCGTAGCCATCAACAGGGTCAGCAAGGTCGTCAAGGGCGGAAAGAGATTCCGTTTTGCAGTACTTGTTGTCGTGGGTGATGGAATTTCGCAGGTAGGAACAGGTATCGGCAAGGCTAAGGAAATAGCTGAAGCAGTCCGCAAAGGCATCGAGAAGGCCAAGAAGAATCTCGTAGATGTCCGCCACGCAGATAACACAATCCCGCATCCTGTAGTCGGCGAGTTCGGAGCAGCAAGAGTTCTCCTCAAGCCCGCCCCGGAAGGTACAGGAGTCATAGCCGGAGGAGTAGTCCGTGCGATTATGGAGCTTGGCGGAGTCAAGGACGTAGTAACCAAAGTTACCGGCAGAACGTCTAACGCAATCAACGTAGCTCACGCGACACTTGAGGCGATAAAAATATCCCGCACAGAGTCGGAGATCATGAAGTTACGCGGACTTGTCGGCGAAGAACCGGCAGTAGAAGCTGTGGACGAGACAGCAGCAGGGGAGTGATTCACTGATGGCGAAGATAAAAGCGAAGTGGGTCAAAAGCGCAATAAGTTTCCCCGAAAGACAGAAGCGCACAATAAAGGCGTTAGGGTTTCATAAGCTGAACTCTGAGGTCGAGCATGAGGATACTCCGCAGATTCGCGGGATGATTAATGCAGTGCGTCATCTGGTGAAATGGGAGGTAGTGGAATAATGCTCACACTTCAGGATTTACATCCGGCAAAAGGTTCAACCCACAAGGCCAAGAGGTTAGGGCAGGGTCCCGGAAGCGGCAATGGTAAGACTGCTGGCAAAGGTCATAAGGGCGACAAGTCAAGAACTGGCGGAGGAGTCAGGCCTGGATTCGAGGGAGGCCAGATGCCCCTAACCCGAAGGACACCTAAGCGCGGATTCAACAATTACCGTTTCGCGAAAGTGTTCCAGATAGTGAATCTTGACGCTCTGGAGAAGAAATTTGACGCTGGAGCAGAGATAGACGCTGAGGCAATGTATAACGCGAGGATTATCCGCAAGAAGGGTATTCCTGTGAAGGTCTTGGCCGGAGGAGAGTTGACGAAGGCTCTGAAGGTCAAAGCAGGAGCATTCAGTGCAGAAGCCGCCAAGAAGATCGAAGCTGCTGGCGGAACACATGAGGTAGCGTAATGTTCGGGTCATTGGGTGATATATTCAGGCTGCCCGACCTGAAACGCAGGATACTCTTCACGATATTCATACTGTTCATCTTCAGGCTTGGGGCGTATATCCCAAGTCCTGGGGTTGACCGTGCCGCATTGTCGAGTCTGTTCGCATCAGGAGGCGGCATTATGGACTTCCTGAATCTCTTCTCAGGAGGAGCATTAAGCAGGTTCGGCATATTCTCGCTGGGAGTCGCTCCGTACATCAACTCAAGCATAGTGATGCAATTGCTGGTAGTGATTTTCCCGTATCTTGAGAAATTACAGAAGGACAGCACTGACGGCCACAAGAAAATTACTCAGTGGACACGTTACGGAGCTGTGATCTTCGCAGTCGTTCAGGCAGTAGGTATGACGGCTTGGCTCGGAGGACTCGGCATCATGCAGGGAGGTTTTCTCGACTGGCTGCTAGTAATCGTTACGCTTGTTGCCGGGTCTGTAGCAGTAATGTGGCTCGGCGAGGAACTCACGGATCACGGTATCGGCAACGGAATATCGCTCCTCATCTTTGCGGGAATTGTCGCGAGGATACCGGAGGCAATATTGCAGACATGGAGCATGGTACGTCTGGGCTCTATGAGCGTTATCGGCCTGCTTGTCGGCATAGTGCTGATGGTTGTTGTCGTTGCCGGGTGTATATTGCTGCAGGAGGGACAGAGAAGGCTTCCTGTGCAGTACGCGAAAAGAGTTGTTGGGAACAAGATTTACGGCGGGCAGAGTACGTTCATTCCTCTGAAGGTAAACCAGTCGGGTGTTATACCGATAATATTCGCAAGCTCACTGTTGATTTTCCCATACACAATCGCCAATTATTTCAGCGAGAGTTCAACGGGAAGGTTCTTCAGTGCGTTGTTTGCGCCAAACAGTTTCTTCTATATTTTGTGCTATGTTGCGCTGATAATATTCTTCTCCTACTTCTATACTGCGGTGGTCTTCAATCCTACTGACATTGCAAACAATATGAAGAAGTACGGAGGCTTCATTCTCGGAATACGTCCAGGCCAGCCGACATCGGACTACATTACGCGCGTAATGGAACGCATAACTTTGGGAGGCGCGGTATTCCTTGCGGTGATAGCGTTAATCCCAAATCTTATGTCGTCAGTGCTGAACATTCGCAGTTTCTACTTTGGCGGTACGGCGGTATTAATCGTTGTCGGAGTTGCAATGGACACTATAAACCAGATTGAAGCACAGCTTCTTATGCGGCACTATGACGGAATACTGAAGAAGTCCGGCGGCGGCCGCAAAGGTTTGCTGAGGGGATAACCATGAGGCTGGTATTATTAGGTGCGCCTGGTGCCGGAAAGGGTACTCAGGCCGTCTTCCTCAAAGAACGCAGGAAGCTCGCTCACATATCGACAGGGGATATCTTCAGGGAAAATCTCAGGAACAACACGCCATTGGGACTTGAGGCCAAAAAGTACATGGACGCAGGGCAGTTAGTGCCCGATGATATAGTGATGAAGATGGTTGGGGAGAAACTCTCTGAGTTTGCGCCCGATGAAGGCTTCATGCTTGACGGTTTCCCAAGAACAGTGGCACAGGCTGAGTTTCTGGAAGGCAGGACGAAAATTGACGGAGTTATGCTGTTCAAAGTTCCTGACGAAGCTATCGTTAAGAGGCTGACCAGCAGGGCAGTGTGCAGGGAATGCGGAAACGTTACGAACATTCACGAACACGACAAATGCCCGTCATGCGGAGGGGAACTTTACAGGCGTGATGACGACAACGAGGAGACAATACGAAGCCGCCTCAAGGTGTTTCACGAACAGACGGAGGCACTCGAAGACTTCTACAGGGCGAGGAATTTGCTTTTTGAGATAGACGCAGCAGGAATGCCCGAAGAAGTATTTTCGCGTGTAATCAACATTCTGGAATCATGATAAAGCTGAAGACACCAGAGGAGATAGAGTTGATGAGAATTGCCGGGCGTGTTACCGCAGAAGTTCTTGACATAATGCGAGAAGCGGTGCGTCCGGGCATTTCTACCGGAGAACTTGACCGTCTGGCAGAGGAACATATACGCAGGAACAATGGGATACCGGCGTTCAAGAACTATAAGCCGTCGTTCAACATGACCCCTTTTCCTGGAACGATATGTGCCTCAGTGAATGATGAAGTTGTACACGGAATACCCGATTTCTCCCGAATACTTCAGGAGGGCGACATAATCAGCGTTGACGTTGGAGCATACGTCAACGGTTACTGCGGCGATGCTGCCTGCACCTATCCTGTAGGGCAGATAAGCGAAAAACGCCAAAAGCTCCTCGAAGTTACGGAGACATCGCTCAACAGGGCAATCTCTCAGGCAGTCGCAGGGAATACTCTGGGCGATATCGGGCACGCTGTGGAAGGTTACGTCAAACCGCTTGGTTTCGGAGTGGTGAGGGATTACACGGGGCATGGCATAGGCAGGAAAATGCATGAGGCTCCGCAGATCCCCAACTACGGGAAGGCCGGGCATGGAATGACGCTGAAAACTGGCATGACTATAGCAATTGAGCCTATGATTATGTCCGGGCGCGAAGATGTGAAAGTCGGAGCTAACGGCTGGACTGTCTCTACCGTTGACGGATCTGACGCGGCACATTTTGAACGCTCGATTGTAATTCTTGACGATGGGCCGGAGATACTGACAGCATGGACGAGTATACTATAGGCCAGGTTGTAATCTCAAGGCAGGGCAAAGATGCCGGGCTTCAGTACGTTGTATCAGGATTTGAGGCCGACGGAAGATTGAGGCTTATCCGCCCCGAACGCTTCAACGTCTCGAACCCTAAAAGGAAGAACCCGAAGCATCTTCAGAAAACGTCAAGGCGCGCAGAAAATTTATCAGAATACATAAAGGCAGGTAAAGACATTGACGCGGGATATTTTCACAGGAGTTTAACGAATGGCGAATAACTCCGGCAAAGAGGACGTAATCGAGGTAAAGGGCGTAATCACAGAGCCTTTGCCCAACGCAATGTTCAGGGTGGAACTGGAGAACGGGCATAAGGTTCTGGCTCATGTCAGCGGAAAAATGAGAATGCACTTCATCAGGATACTGCCTGGCGACAAAGTGCTTGTAGAAATTTCCCCTTATGACTTGACTAGGGGAAGGATAATATACAGATATAAATAATCAGGGAGACAACACATCATGAAGGTAGGGCCATCAGTTAAGCCTATATGCGAATTTTGCAGGGTAATCCGCCGTCATGGGGTAGTGAGGGTAATATGTTCCCGCAACCCCAGACACAAACAGCGTCAGGGTGTCAGGAGGTAATATCGCAATGGCACGTATAGCAGGAGTAGACTTACCCAG
This sequence comes from uncultured Fretibacterium sp., assembly GCA_937892105.1. Next base: position 5,929 of record CALAUZ010000291.1, read on the forward strand.
AGACAAAAGGGTAGAAATCGGATTAACGTACATTTTCGGGATCGGGCTCAAAACGTCCCAGAAGATACTAGCGGCGACGGGAGTAAATCCTGACATCAGAGTGAAAGACCTGAGCGAGGAAGACAGCCAGAAGCTCCGCCGCGAAATCGAGGACAACTACAAGGTTGAGGGAGATTTACGCCGTGAAGTCTCGATGAACATCAAGAGGCTCATTGATATTGGGTGCTACAGGGGTCAGAGACACAGGCTTGGTCTTCCCGTCAGAGGGCAGCGCACTAAGACCAACGCAAGAACGCGCAAAGGCCCGAGAAGGACAGTTGCGAACAAGAAGGTTGCCACGAAATAAGGCAGCATAAACAGGAGGTAAATGACAAGTGGCAAAAAGGACAGCTCAGGCCCGCAAAGGCAGGAAGCGCGAAAAGAAGAACATAAATTATGGAGTTGCACACATCTATTCGACGTTCAACAACACGATAATGTGCATAAGCGACAGGGCAGGCAACATAATTACGTGGGCAAGCGGCGGCAATGTAGGCTTCAAGGGAGCAAGAAAGTCTACCCCGTTTGCGGCCACAATGGCGGCAGGGCAGGTTGCGAAGGGAGCGCAGGATCAGGGAGTGCATGAGATTGATGTAATAGTGAAGGGGCCAGGCCCCGGGCGTGAGAGCGCGATCAGGGCATTGCAGACTGCCGGACTTCAGGTCAACCTCATAAAGGACGCTACGCCAATCCCTCACAACGGCTGCAGACCGCCCAAGAGAAGACGTGTATAATTTCCGTCAGTATTAAGGAGGCTAAAATTTGGAGAACACCAGATTCAAAGTATATATAGAGGAGAAGAGCCAGGATTATGGAAGGCTTTACCTTGAGCCTCTCGAACGCGGTTATGGAGACACTCTCGGCAATGCATTAAGGAGGCTTCTGCTCTCGTCCATAAGCGGGGCTGCCGTTACCGCCGTGAAGATTGACGGGGTGCTTCATGAGTTCAGCACCATTCAGGGTATACGCGAGGACGTTATCGAGATACTGATGAACCTGAAGCATATTCCAATCAAGGCGAAGACGGACAAGGCTGAATTGAACGAAGACGGCTTCAAGATAATCACGTTTGATACAGATGATCTGCCAAAAGATTTCTTTACGCGTCCTGAAAATCCCGGCGTAATCACCGCTAAGGATATGCCATGGGATAATGATTTTGAGTTTTTCGGGGACGGAATATTATGCACGCTTGAGCCGAAAGCACATCTTCTTATGGAGATATATGTTGAGCAGGGAGTTGGCTATCTTTCTGCAGAACGCGAAAGGCCTGCACAGCCGCCCCTTCCCGTTGACGCAATGCTGACGGACGCGATATTCTCCCCCGTAAGGCGCGTGAACTATGTTGTAGAGCCAGCAAGGGTTGGGCAGAGTATTGATTATGACCGCTTAATCCTGGAAGTCTGGACGAACGGTGCAGTAACGCCTGAGGAAGCAGTTGGACAGGCAGCGAGGATAGCTGAGGACTATTTCGCCCAGATCGCCGAAACCGTAGGGACAGCCCCGCAGGTCAGCAGGGTTTTTGAAGTTCCGGAAGAAGAACCTGCGCCTAAAACCGAAGAACCCGAAGATACAGAGACAGCACAGTTCTCTCACCCCATACATGAGCTTGAACTCTCAATCAGGAGCGAGAATTGTCTTCTCAGGGGAGGGATACAGACAGTAGGCGACCTTCTCCATAAATCGCGCGATGAACTTCTGAAGATACGCAATTTGGGGAAAATATCGCTCAAGGAGATAGAAGCCCGTCTCAAGACATTAGGCTATGAGCTTCAGCCCTCAAAGGAACCTCAGGAAGGCGGAACCCCCGACGCAGAAGACGCATACGAGGGAGAGGACGAGGACGAATTGCCGGAAGAACCTGAAGCAACGGAAGAACAAACAGGAGGTGAAGTTATAAATTGAGACATCATGTAGACCATAGGACACTTGGACGCTATGGCAGCCACAGGAGATTAATGCTAGGCAACATGGCCGCCAGCCTGTTCCTCAACGGCAGTATCACCACGACAGTAACGAGGGCGAAGGAACTGCGCAGGGTTGCAGAGAAACTCATAACCCGTGCAAGAGGCGGAAGCGTACATGACATTCGAGTAGTGTTCTCGAAGATGCCCCACAAGGCAGCCGCGACGAAATTGTTTCAGGAGATAGCCCCCAAGTACAAGAGCTTTGACAAAGGAGGCTACACCAGAATAGTCAAGCTGGGCGCAAGAAAAGGCGACGGCTCACCGATGGCAGTGATTGAACTTGTTGAACGCGAAGAGAAGAAATAATGACACACCGCTAATTCGGTTGCAGTCTGTTTCATTCTCATACAACGCAAAGAATACGGGACGTGCTTTAAACCGCGTCTCGTTTTTTGTTGCCAGAGGTGAACGGGTTGCAATTTTAGGCCACAATGGAAGCGGAAAATCAACACTTGCGAGGATTATGGGAGGTCTTGCAGATCCTGACGAAGGAGTCTGCGAGATTAACGGCAAAAACATTCAGGATATACCCTTCAGAGAATTACGCGGGACTCTCGGCATGGTGTTTCAAGACCCAGAAAATCAAATCGTCGCAGCTATGGTTGAAGATGATGTTGCTTTTGCGCCGGAAAATCAACAACTCCCATCAGCCGACATTCAAGCACGGGTTGAGCTGGCTCTCACTGAAGCTGACATGCTGCACAAAAAAGACTCTCCCGTCTCGGCTTTATCTGGTGGCGAAAAACAAAGACTCGCACTCGCCGGAGCTTTGGCCGCTGATGTCGAATGCCTCATACTTGATGAACCCACAGCCATGCTTGACCCTCAAGGAAGACTCAAGGTCGAAAATGTGTTGCGCAATCTTCACGCGGAAGGTATGACGATTGTACAGATTACACACCAGCTTGAAGCCGAAAGTTTCAGCGACATAGACAAAATAATCGTGCTTTCACATGGGGCTGTGAAATGGGAAGGCAATGTTGGCGAGTTCTGGAACATGGCCGGGGATTTGGGATTCGATTTGCCTGATAGCATACGATTCAGCAGATGGCTTGACACTCACGGCATGACATTTCCTGACAGCATAACGGGAATCAATCCACCACCACAAAAACAAACTCCCGGCAAAATTACAGGCGCAACAAAATATATCATCGAACACCTTTCATTCAGGCATGACGAAAAAAATATAGCCCTAAAAGACATATCAGCGGAAATTTACGCGGGGGAATGGCTCTCAATTATAGGGAGGACAGGTTCAGGAAAATCAACACTCGTTCAACACCTCAACGCACTATACAAGATTCAAGAGGGGCAAATATTCCTTGACGGCAATACACTTCCGCAAAAGGGTGAAGATTTAGCCGAGCTTAGGCAGAAAACTGGACTCGTATTTCAACACCCAGAAGAGCAACTATTCTCGCCAACAGTCAAGGAGGAATTAGCGTTTGCACCCAAAAACGCAGGCTTCAAAGGGAATGAGCTTGATGAAGCAATAATTTACGGACTCGAATGTGCCGGACTCAGCCGCGATTTTCTGGAACGCAACCCCATCGCGCTCTCAGGCGGTGAAAGAAGACTCGTTGCTATTGCGTCTGTGTTGTCTGCTAGGCCGGAATGTATCGTGCTTGATGAACCTTTAGCCGGGCTTGACGCTCACTATCAGCGGACAATTCTCGAAATGTTAGGGCGGTTACGTGATGAGGGAAAAACTATCATCACAATCACTCACGACTTAAACACAGCTCTGAATTACAGCAACAGAATATTGATACTCAGGGGCGGAGAAAAAATCACAGAAGGGACTCCGTATGAGGTCATTCACCAAATCACAGAGTCATTACCGATTGAAGCATGGCCGGAAGCGTTGAGATTATCTGCGGAAATTCGCAAAGTCAATTCTCATTTCCCGTTGACGTATAACTATGACGAACTCATAGCCTTATGCGGGACAAAAGATTCATGATTCATACGGCATAATCACCTTTCACAGTATATAATTCTTCATAGCCGGGGACAAAAACAAATTCACCCCGGCAAAATTTTATCCCTCATTCAGGAGCAAATTATGTACCTCACAAATATAAATCTAGGTCAGTATATTCCTACTGGCTCATTCATTCATAGGCTTGACCCAAGAGCTAAGCTGTTCTCTTTGCTCGTCATTATTTCAGCCGTTTTCCCAACAAAAACTATACTCGGCGTTATATTATGGGCAGTCGCTCTATTACTCCTCATTGCCGCGTCAAAAATACCCTTCAAGATTGTCGCAATGTCCGCAAGACCGATATTATTCCTCGTCATTTTCACGTTCATATTCAACATCATAGCCGGATATTTCAGCAAGGGAGATTTTCTCGGCGCGGTCAACATGGCCATATTCACGGCTTCACGATTGCTGATACTTATGCTTTTTGCCGTAATGCTCCCACTGACTACAGCACCGCTTGAACTCGCTGATGGCATTGACGCTCTATTGAGTCCGCTTGAGAGATTCAGATTCCCCGCTCATGAATGCGCAATGATGATAGGAATGGCATTGAGATTTATACCGCTACTCATGCAGGAAACCGACAAAATCATGCGGGCGCAACTCTCACGGGGCGCAAGATTGGATCAGGGAAATATATTACAACGGACAAAAGCATTCTTCCCCGTGCTGATTCCCCTCATGGTGATAATTTTCCGGCGGGCTGAAGAAGTCGCTGTTGCTATGGAGGCAAGAGGCTATGACGGCAAATCAGGACGCACAAGAAGAAAACCACTAATCTGGAAAAAATCTGACACCTTCACCGTATGTTTATGCGCAGTTTTAGCGGGGATATTCTTCGTATCATGAATTACTCCGCAATCGTAAGCTATATCGGCAAAAACTATTCAGGCTGGCAGATTCAACCCGACTCAATCAGCGTTCAGGAAGTTATCGAGTCAGCACTAGCCAAAATTGAAGGTTGCCCCGTCAGAATCACAGGTGCAGGAAGAACAGACAAAGGCGTAAACGCTTGGGGTCAAGTCGCCTCGTTCAGCATGAGGAAGAATATTGCTCCCGATAAATTACGACTCGCCGTCAATTTCTACCTACCTGACGACATACGAATAATGCAGGCTCGTTATGTCCCTGAAGGATTCAATGCACGTTACAGCGCGGTATCACGGGAATATAGGTACTTCGTGTATCATGGCCGAGTTTGTCCGCCTATGCTGCATAATTTCGTGTGGCACAGAAAAAGCGGAATCTCATGGGATATGCCTCTTGCGCGTGAGGCTTGCAGAATGATTCAGGGGAGGCACGATTTCACAGCGTTTTGCCGGGCTGGTGAATGCCCTGATGACCCTTACAGAACTATTGACGCTCTAAGAATACGCAACAAGGGAAATATCTCAATCATCACCGTGAAAGCTCAATCATTCCTCACAAACATGGTGCGCATTATCGTTGGGAATGTTGACGCGGTTGTAACGGGGAAAAAGAGTTTGACGTGGCTTGATGGGTTATTGGCCGGGAGTGGAAGAACAGAGTCGGCTATGACCGTCCCGGCTTGCGGTTTGTGGTTCTGGAGGGTCAATTACTAGGAAAAAGCGCAGAGCGAGCGAAAATGATTATTGCCAGCCTATTACTTTTGCCAGTTTTGACTCGGTAAACTCGCCGTAATTTAAATGTTTCTTGCCATTAACCTCGTCTATTTGCCATTCACCTAGAATTGATTGACCCGCAAAGCTCTTTTCTACAGTGATATATC
>CALAUZ010000292.1 GCA_937892105.1 uncultured Fretibacterium sp.
CAACATAAGGATCAACTGGACACACAACAACTGCCTCACTCTCCGGCACCCCTTGCACATCATGCAGATAAGCTGTAGCCAATGCGATGGCCGCAAACGTATCTCGTCTGCATGGCTCAACAGAAATTCCTACCCTTTGACCTAGCTGATTATGAATAGTGGATACCTGTGATTTACTTGTTGCTATTGTGATAGTAGCATCTGGGTCTACAGTCTTTATCTGGCGATAAATACGCTGCACCATAGACTCTTTCATTTGTTTTAAATATCTTTATAAATTGTTTAGACCTTACATCATTAGACATCGGCCACAATCGTTTCCCAGATCCGCCTGATAAAAGTATAATATTCATCATCAATCCCTCAAAAGTAGAAATACTGCTACAATTCTTCTTTCTGAAAATAACATTTTACCATCCTCTTGAACCCTTCCTCATTAGAAAAGATAGGATTCCATCCTATGCCCTTTATTTTGGCATTAGATAATTTAATAAAATTCACTCCTTTCCCCTGTGAGAAACTATAATTACTGTCCACTTCTTTTTCTATTAACTTAGAGGATATGTTATCATCTGCTTTAAGCATCCACTCTATAACATCATCCATTTTGACGATCTCATCTCCGCCAGAATTATATGCTTCCCCAGGAGCCCCTTTTAGCAACACAAGAAGAATCGCCGCTGTCATATCAGCAATGTATGTATACTGAATCACAGAATGTGGATCCTTATATATTTCAACATCTTCACCGTTTAATATTTTTTTTATTGTTCTTGGTACAATTCTGGTGTCGTTATCTATATCAAAAGTTGGACCATAAGTGTGACAAATACGGATAATAGATGACGGGACATTATACTGTTTCCAAAATGCTCTACACATTTGTTCTGATGCTCTCTTTGATTCTATATAACTTGAGCGCTCATTTAACGGATCAACGATTCCATAATCATCTTCCGTCAAACAATCCTTTTTTATTCCTCCTTCCCCATAGATAGAGTTGGAGCTAAAGAACAGAAATTTATGGAAATTTTTAATTGGACAAAAACCTTTTCAATAAATAAACTTTATTTTTTACTATATCTATTAAAATTTATCAACTCTATTATCCTTAGCATAGTTTAACAGATTCCACGTACCAACAATATTTGGTCCCATCACATCTACTGGAGTTTCAATGAAAAACTTAGTACTGGCTGCGCTTGCAGCATGAATAATATAATCTGGCTTGATTTCGGGAAGCCCGCCCTTTTCAAAATCAAACGTAGTAATATTTATATATGGTTTGTTTAAATAATCTTTATATATCTCCTCCATTGTCATATTAAAAGTCTTATCAAAACAATTAATATTATTATTTCTTAGGATATTAATAATTATTTTATTATTTTCAAGAATATCTAAATTATTATTTCCATTTTTGGTTTTTGATTCTAATTTTTCAACTATTAGAAACTTTTCAGTTGGATTAGTGATTATTTTGTTTTTAGTATAAGGTTCTAATCCTCCATTTGACAACATTTGTTCTAACGTTTTTCTTAAATTGCATTTATTTTCTTTTTTGGTAACATTAGTTATGATACTTTGAGGCCAATCAAATAATTTTTTCAAAATAGAAATTTCTTTTATTTTTTTACTCCTGAGATGAGAATTTAAAATAATTTTAACTTCTTTATATAAATTGGACTTAATTCTTTTTCTCATAATGTCTTTCATATCTTTCCTTCTCCTGTTTATATTTTTTCCTTCTTTTTTAAAAATAAGCGGTTTTTTATTATATATAGATGAATAATCTTTTTTTGATTTTTGGAATAATCTAAATTCTTCTTTATCAATAACTTTATGAGCATGTTCTTCAGTTACAAAAGACGTTTTATTAAAATATTCTGAAAATGTCTTAGTTTCTGAAGGGGTCTTTGATAAAGGTATTTCTAATAGATTTTCTCTATTGATATCTTTCTCGATTTCTTTTTGAATATCGGTGTAATCTTTTTCAGGCATTCCAAATTTTTTGGAATCAACTTCATTAAAGGCATTTTGATCTTTTGAGTCGCATAAAGACACCTTTTCTTTTAGTGAAAATGAACTGTTTTCAACTTTATGCGAAGAAGCAGACCTCAAAGCACAATATCATTCTTACTCCTGTTCGCTCTAACAATAATTCTATTCACTTTCAGATTAACTCGAATATTCTCAACGTTAAAGAATTTCTTTACCGTATCAGTCCAGATATATCTTTCCACTCTACCGGCTTCCTTCAGCAAATTAACCCTAATACTAATCTGCCTTATCCCGATATGTCTATTCACAATCACCTCAGTAGCGGTCGGGCTGAGATTGATGTCAAATTCATTGATGATCATGATACTGAAAGCTCCATTTGGCATTTCTCTTTTGATGTACCTCATGAACTCTTCAAACTCAACAAATACTTTATTCTTAACCCTGATTTGCCTTGGGTCTCTGCTGAACAATATAAAATTTTCACTACTGGCAAAGTTACTTCAAATGCCTCATTAAGTCCCTTCATGTTCTCTAAGGAAATCAGAAGTTCTATTAAACACATCTTCTACGGCATCAATAAGGAAATTCCTGATAGAGAAGTTGACTTCAACAACCTTGACCCTTACGAACCTTACGTACTCTTCAGGACTAATGACGATTCTATTCGTTTCGTTTCCTCTCAAATTATTTTTACTGACGGGTCATCCTCTGATATTCGCATTAGCTATATTATTGAAACTATTGACTGATCCTCCTCAACACTTTTCTACAATCTGTATATCATTAAATAAGTTTTTACTTTCATATGTATATTACTAAAGTGATAAGCGTGCTTGTTTGACTTCATTTCGCTTATCTAACTCCTCGAAAGGTGGTGATTACTTTGGACTGGCAAGACTCTCTTTACAGGTGGGAGCTGTACTCAGAGAAACTATATCCGCTCAGAGACGAAGTTGCTGACATCTTCAAGACTAAATGCTTCTACGATGACAAGTGGGAATATCACGAGAAGTTCTACAAGGCTGACGATGATACTGTATTCCTCCTCAAGCTCTCGGAGATGCTCAACAACATTTGCGACTTCGTGAAGTCCCACATTAGCGTTCTTGAACACAGAGTTGGCATTCAGGAGGATATTCGCGCTCATCAGGAGCAAGCATTTGAGGCCTGGAAGCGCGGTTTGTGTCCGCTCCTCATGAAAAGTGTTCCTCGTTACATTAAGCCTGACAGTATGAACTTCTGGGAAACTTACGATGAGGTTGCAGAGTTCCTTAACGGTGAACAGATAAGCTACGAGGCGACACAGAGAGCTATCAGCAAATGGCAGTTATCACGTGAGAAGTTGAAGAAGAGCGCGTAGTTCTTGGCCTGCCCTCTGAGCTTTCAGGGGGCTTGTATTTTATCGGGAGGTTATATGAAGTCTTATAAAGTCGAGATTACAGAAACTCTACGCAGAACTGTAAACGTTGAGGCACGTGATTATGACGATGCTATCGGCAAGGTACGTGAAGCGTGGAGAAAAAGCGAAATAGTGTTAGACGCTGACGATTTCCTTGAAGCAGGATTTGAGATCGTTGGCATTCAATACTCTTAGCCTGCCCTTCAACGGGCTTGTATTCACTGAAAGGAGATTATACATGAATAAACTCAACAACGCTCAGAAGCTCAGGAAGACTAGGTTATTCCTCAATCTCACTCAGCGAGAGTTAAGCGTTCGTCTCAGTGTTAGCTCTAGCTCCATATCACGCTACGAAAACGAGCGCACACCCGTATCACCGAGAGTTCAGAAGTGGGTGAACAGGAAATACAGACAGTTTCACCTCAGCCGGAAGGTCATCAAGTCCTCTAAGGATCACTCGGTCTGCTCCTTCATGCCTCAGAGATGCTACTCAATCGCCGATGACGACAAGATACTTCACAGGCTTTCACTCAATCCCTGTATCAGGGATTTCTCCT
>CALAUZ010000293.1 GCA_937892105.1 uncultured Fretibacterium sp.
CAATCCCCAATCCCCAATCCCCATTTATCCTTTATTTTAATATAGAAAATAATTAATTTAAATTTATATTTTAAATAAATTAAATAAAATAAAAAAGTGAATTTGAATTTATAATTATTTTTATTAATTATGTTTTTAAATAATAATTTTATTAAAGTTCAATTACTTCTTCTTTGACTTCGTCTAATTCAGTATATTCCATTATTTTTTCTAATTCTCCTATGGCCTTTTTATCTTCCATTAATATAGCATAAATATTATATAACTTATTATAAACTGTTTTAAAGGCATTATCATACACAATATATAATTGCTTTCTTGTAAAGCAGAATTCCTCTCTGCTTTTTTCTTCAATATCTTCAATTATTTCCAAAGGCACATCAAGCAAATTATTATTATTATCATCTTTCTTAAAATATTTATTATATAAATAATATGCATGTATTATTAAATCAGTTTTTTTCACCAATTCATCTTTTTTCAGGTGTATTTTATATAAATAATAATCTATATAAAACTCCAAAAATGTATTCACATAATTGTACTCTGGAATACTTTTAACATATTTTTTTAAAGATAAAAAGCATACAATATTTCTCATAAACTTTTTGAAATCATTCTTGATTATAATATATTCAGGAGTATTTCCTCTTTTATTTGCTAGTAAATTGTTAGAATCTAAATAATCTTCTTGTTTCTTTTTTCTTTCTTTTATTTTTTGCTTTTCTTTTATTCTCACAAAAAACAAATGTATCAGAGTAAATGAAAAATCAATCAGAAAATTGAATATTAGTGTATCAAAAGTTGTTTGACGGCGGGTTAACAATAGATAGGAATGGAATATAAAATTATGGCATATAATCCAGAGACAATTAATTGTTAATTCTAAACGGATGAAAAATATGTCTTTTTTAATGTCGTATTTCCATAAATTAAAAATTAATTTTATTACATAACATAATAATGAATAATATATGACATTTTTAAAAATGGTTACAAATAATATAATTTTCATGTAATTATTAAGATTTGTGCATTCCATATCATTGATAGAAGATTTTAATCCAAACATAGAATAAAACAAAATGCAATGTGTTTCTGGGACATAATATAAACTAAATAATAAAATAGAAAAACTTATAATAATAAAAATAAAATTTATTAATCCAAATTTGAAATCTGAATTTGGATTTTTTGACCTCTTATTAAAAAAATTTTCATATATTTCAAATTTTTTATCAGAATTATTATTTTCATTAAGTATCTCATTATTTAATTTTTCTTGGTTTTGATTTTGGTTTGAATCATTAGAATATTCATAGCTTAGATGCTGATAACTAAATTTGAACAGCTGTGATACAGATTTTATTTTTGAAATGAGAGGTATAAAACATAAAAAATGGTCGAAAAATGAAGTTATTATTCTGCATAGATTTTGATAAGCAATGTTATCCAAATAAACATTATAAGAATATAAAAAATATAAAATTTGGTGAACAAGAACACATAAAATCCCACGCACCCTGTCAGCGTAAGAACAGCACCCTTCACGTTGAGGCCGGTAACGGAGAAATTTATGTATTTGCGCTCAACTATGCGTCCTAATATTATTCCGGCGATTAAACCGGCAGCGTAAAATGATGTCCGTATTTCTTTTGCCGGGTTGACATGCGTGTCGGCAGGATATGACTTAAACACCACATAGACCAGCGATATTGCACAGAACGCGCTCCAGAATATCATTGCCTTATTCTCGAGTTTAGTGTCTGAAAGCGTAGGACTTACAGCCATTAATGCCGCCACACCAAGCGCAAATCCCCCTATAGTGTCCCTGAGGTAGTGAATACCCAGATAATTTCGGGCAAACACCGTAAGAAGCGTCAGAACAGCGCACATCACAGAGAACATTGGAGACCTTTTCCGCAGCAGCCAGGCCAGTCCGCCGTAAATTACACCTGCCGTTACAGCATGGCCGCTAGGGAATGACCAGCCCGTAACATTGAAAGCAGGGATAATTCTCGGGTCAGCCATGAAAGGACGAAGTTCACAGACTATGAGCTTTGCTGTCCTCATAAAGAAATATGCAAGTTCGCAGCTTATGAACAGAAAGAGGCCGCCTTTCTTGTCGAACACCCAGTAAACGAGAAGCGGCACAAAAAGTATCCATAAGTCAGCAAAATCCGAAACCCCTAGCATTAACGGAGTAATAACTCTTCCTGTTGCCTCACGGAAATTCTGCAGCCACAACAAAATTTCAATTTCCAATTAGTCGTGCCCCCCTGTCATTTTTATCACGAATGGCCAGACCGCTAACGTCCAGAATGTCAGCATAAATCCCATCGCAAACCTTCCGCCCCTCACAGTAAACATACCGCCAAGAACTTCATACAGCCACGTGTAATCCCCCGCGAATGTCCCTGCAATAAAGTACACAGGGATAGAGCCTATAACCGCTAAGATTATCCCTCTTGCGTTCAGCCCTGTAGCCTCAAAAGCTATGTACCGTCGTTCAATCCAGCGTCCTGCGATTAATCCTGCCGCAATTCCTGCGGCGTAAAATGTGTCGAACGTCATCTTGAACGGGTCAACCAGCAGTTGACCATCAATATAATCCATCGGGTATGGCTTCATGGCCGTGTAAAGTACTCCGAGAATGCAGAGTAATATTCCTGCCGCAAGAAAACTGCCCTCATGTTCAGGGTGCTTCATGATTACTGACGCTAACCACAGCGATAATACTCCCGCCAATGTCCCGGCTACAACGTCCTGCGGAGTGTGAACTCCCAGATAGTTTCGGGAGAACGCAACGAGTATTATTGCGATGACGCAGAATGACACGAACAGCCTCGAACGTTTCCGTGTTAGAACCGCAAGACCTCCGAGAATTGGTGTCGCCCACATCGTATGACCGCTTGGGAATGAATATCCTGTTGGTTTATGACCGGCTGGTATTATCCTAGCGTTCCGAACGTAAGGACGGTACGAACATGCTGTTACTTTGGTGATGCCGTTAAGAAACCTGCTTATCGTTAATGAGAGTATCAGGAAAAGCCCTGCCCTCTTGTTTATGCACCAGTACACTATAAACGGCACTAAAACAAGCCATGTTATAGCCGCATGTGATAACCAGTTTACGGCGGGGGTTAAGACGTTGCCGGTTGCCTCCCTGATATTCTGAAGCCAGAGCAGATATTCGATGTCCATCATTTACCCTTCTGGGTCAGCCTGATTACGCACGGCCACAAGAATACTGACCAGAAACTAGTTATGAAACCTATAACCATGTATGCCCATCTCTTAGTCAGCATTTCAGCCAGAGGGTTCATGAGGAATGTATAAGTTTTCACGAAGTTGAACACGATGAAGTAATACGGAATGAAGCCTAAAACTGCAAGGATTATTCCCTTAACGCCAAGACCTGCAGCCTCAAACTTTACATATTCGCGCTCAAGGCAACGCCCCATAATCAGTCCAAGCATCATGCCTATACCGTGAAACGTATCATTCATCATCGCTATTGGGTCAACAAGAAGTTTGCCTTCTGCTGTGTAATCCATAGGGTAAGGCTTGTTCATGACGTAAAGCAAATCGAGAATGCAGAGGATAATTCCTGTTGCGAGAATGATATTCTCCTTTTCGGGGTGTGCAAGTATTTTTGACGCAAGCCACACCGAAAAAAGTCCCAAAGTTACGCCGACAACAACGTCCTGCGGGGTGTGGACACCGAGATAGTTTCTCGAAAACGCCGTGAGAAGTATCGCGAGAACGCATAACGCTGCGAACCATGGGGCACGCTTCTTCGTGATTACCGCGAGACCTCCATATACCGGTGAACTCCACATTGTATGGCCGCTGGGGAAAGAATACCCTCCTGCTGTCTTTATTGCGTCGCCGGCAGGGATTATTCTGGGGTCTCTTATCCATGGACGATAAGCGCAGACTGTCAGCTTCACTACGCCGTTGAAGAACCAGCTTATTCCCATTGATACGAGGAGGAAAAGGCCGTTCTTCTTGTTTATGCACCAGTAGACAAGTACAGGCACGAAAACAAGCCACGTAAGAGCAAAGAACGACAGCTCCTCCATAAACACACTTACCGCATTGCTTCCTAATGCTGCCTCAATATTCCCCCTGAGTTCCTGAACCCAGAGAAGATATGACATATCCACTTTACTTCACTTGCTTCCTTTCATTAAATATTTATATGCTGATAAATCAACAACATACGGCCATCATTCGCCGTTCAGAACAGCGATACAGCCTTTTATGCACATTTCCGCAGTGCCTCACGTGATAATGACGCAAAATGCGGTTAAGGTTTACTCCCTTCCTCCCGCAAGCCTAATACCGTAATCCATAGCGTTAATCAGGCTCAGACTGTTTGCCTCGCCGCTTCCTGCAATATCATACGCCGTACCATGATCCACACTCACACGGATAATAGGAAGCCCTAACGTTACGTTAATCCCCGCTACTGCCTCCCAGTGATGTTCTTCTTTATTGTACACGAAACCTTTGACCTTCAGCGGAATGTGTCCCTGATCATGATACATTACTACTACAATGTCATACCACCCGCCTAGTGCCTTGCTGAACACTGTATCAGGAGGAGTTGGCTTCCTGTCGGGAATGTTTATGCCTTCCTTCAGAGCTTCGTCAATGGCTGGTTGAATTTCGTCAATCTCCTCTCGCCCGAACATTCCGTTTTCGCCGCAATGAGGATTGAGACCTGCCACGCCGATTTTGGGGGTGTCGATGCCGAGTGCCTTGCAGGTTTCGTTGCCAAGACGTATGCAGTCAAGTACTCGTTCCTTCTTCACACGGTTACATGCCTCGCGGAGTGATACATGTGTAGAGACATGGATTACACGCAAATTCTCATGCGCCAACATCATAGCGTATTTCTTTGTGTGCGTCTCGTCAGCGTAAATCTCAGTGTGTCCGGAATAGTGATGACCGGCCATGTTGATGGCTTCCTTGCTGATTGCGTTTGTGATTGTAGCGTCAACCTCATGCGCCAGTGCCATGCGAATTACCTTCACGACATACTGATACGCCGCTTCTCCGCCTAATTTCGTTGGGCCAACGTTGAAGGGTCTGGGTTCGTCAGGGTTGCCGGGAATGTCTGTGGCCTTCACTATTCCCATGTCGTATACATCAATCGTTCCGAACTCAAACTTTGCGTCCTTAACGTCCTTCACAGGGTTAATCTTAACGTCAATTCCAGATACTTTCTTTGCGGCTTTTGCGGCATACTCCATTACTGGAACATCGCCAACTACAAGCGGCCTGCAACGATCGTATACTGTCCTGTCCGATAGTGCTTTTACTGTGATTTCAGGGCCGCTTCCGAACGGGTCTCCCATGCTTATACCGAGTATAGGTTTGCTCATCTTTGTGCCTCCTAGTGTAAACCGCTCGCCTTGCACTGCTCTAACGTCTTCTTCAGCGCGTCCATTCCTTCGGGAGTAATGCTGCTGAATGGCCTTCTGCATGGCCCAACAGGATTACCCAGAAGACCTGCCGCCATCTTCACTATCGTATTCGGGTTGCCGTACTTGAAGCAGTTACGGAATATCCTTATGCTGTCCTGAACCTTCTTTGCACGCTCAATATCACCTGCCGTGAAAGCCTCGTATATCTCAACCATAGTGCGCGGGAATACGTTTGCACAACCTGCAATACCGCCCTTCCCTCCAAACATCATGGCCGGAAGTATCAGGCTGTCATTGCCAGACAAAACGCTGAAGTCCTTTCCTGGAATATCACTCGTCAGCTCTATGTACTGCTTCATGTTGTCGAAATTACCGCTGGAGTCCTTAGCACCGAGTATGTTCGGTACGTCCTTCGCAAGCCGTGCTACAGTTGCAGGGGCTAAAGCGTTACCGGTTCTTGCTGGAATGTTGTAGAGTACTACAGGGATTTTCACGCTCTCTGCTACCGCCTTGTAGTGCGCGTAAAGTTCGTCCTGTGATGCCGCCGCAAAATACGGCACTATTACCGACAGAATATCCGCTCCAATTTCTTCCGCTTCCCTGCTGAGGGTTATGGTCTCCTTCGTCGTTGGACAGCCTGTTCCGGCATATACGGGCACACGCCCTTTCGCCTCGTCAACTACAACTTTGAGTATGCTGACTTTCTCCTTGTGGCTCAACGCATAGGCTTCACCGTTCGTTCCCAGAGCAAAGACACCAGACACGCCAGCGTCTATCATTCTGTTCACCTGATGGCGGAGTTCTGCCTCGTTTATGGTCTCGTCATCATTCATAGGTGTAAGTATGGGCGGTATTATTCCCTTAATCTCAGGCATTATGTAATAATCTCCCTTCTACATTATCTGGCTGTAAATCATTCTTGCGTCTTCAGGCGTAACCTTCCTGCGGTTGTTCACAAGAAGACGAGTTACCTGCATTCCAGATTCAACTAGAAAATCCAAATCACTCTCAGGCACATTCCATTCCTTGAGGCTCTTGGGAATGTCGAGGTGTTCAACCATCTCACCCAAACGCTCAATCACTGCTTTGCTCTTTGCCTCTTCCGTTGAAGCACTGCCTTTCATGCACCTGTCATAGACCTGCGCGAGTAGTGGACGTATTTCAGGCTCGTTGAACTTCATCACTGGCACAAGAAGTATAGCGTTCGAGACACCGTGTGCAATATGGTACTTTCCGCCCAACGGGTAACTCAGGGCATGTACAGCCGTAGTCCCTGACGCGGTAATTGCGACACCGCCATAGAAGCTCCCTATCTGCATGGCCAGTTTTGCCGGCATCGCTTCGGGGTCATCACAGGCTGGAATGAGGTTGTTCATGATGAGTTCAAGCCCTGACATCGCAAATGTATCACTGAATGGGTTAGCCTTGTTGCTGGTGAAACACTCTATGCAGTGTGCAAGAGCGTCAATTCCTGTCGCGGCAGCTATCTTTCGCGGCAGCTTCTTTATCATTACAGCGTCAAGAATAACATAATCCGAAATCATTGCGTTGTTCACAATTCCTACTTTGAGCTGTTTTTCCGGAACTGCAACTATCGCATTCGGTGTAGCCTCTGAGCCTGTACCTGCCGTCGTTGGGATCATGAGGGTCTTGACGTATTTGCGAGCCTTCTTGGGGTCATCGAGTAAGTCCTTGATACCATAATCATCTGTCATTAGGACGCTGGCAAGTTTCGCAGTATCCATTACGCTTCCGCCGCCTACAGCGAGAATGAAATCCGCACCGTACTCCCTGCACTGGTCTACGAGCTTTTGAGCCTGTTCATAGCTTGGTTCGGGAGGAAGGTCATTCAGGACTGTGTATTCAACGCCTGACTTCTTCACATACTCCATCGGGTAATCGAGAAGCCCTGCGCCCTGAATGCCTTTGTCGGTGAAGACTGCGAGGTTCTTAACACCTTCTGATGATAGTACGTCCACAATGTTAGATAGCGAGTTTTCTCCGCCAAAAACTGTGTTAGGCATTCCTAATGTATATTTTGTGAGCATTTTATTACCTGCCTTTCTATGTCTGCTGAATAAAGTATTATGCGTTTTCATTGCTCCTATGTGCTATTTCCCAGCAAGTCTCACGAGCAAATCTTTCTCTCCAAATCCGCCCGATTTCGTCATTATATAGTAAGTCTTCCCCTTGTAAGTGAAAGTCGTCAGGACAACTCCCTTTTCAACCTCGCACACCGGCACAAGTTCATTCACCCCCACAGCACCCATCAGCTCAAGCAGCGTATCTCCTCCAACGCACATCAATCGCGCCTCAAGTCCAGCGTCAATCATCGCCACAGCCGCACCTGTAACAGAACGTGAGATGTTCTGCCTCACAGTTTCAATGTCCATGTTGTGAGAACGTATGTATTCCTGAGTTTTCGCCGCCTCGTCAGGACTGTTAGCGTCAAGTATAGCGTTTTTGCCTCGAACTTCCGAAAGCCATCTCCCCGCTATCTCCAAACATTCTGGACTGCCAGGCCATGAAGCCGATAACTTCTGTTCCGCACCCAAACATACATACCCGAAACCGTTATCTCTCGCGTAAGACACTTGACCGCATGTTACAGGGTTGACCGAACCGCAAATCATGAAAAGGTTACGCGGCATATCTGGAAGCTCCGCACTCTTTCCGTTGAAGCCCAGAACCTTCGCCAGTACAGTTCCAAAACCTGCACAACCTGCCGTGAGCCTCAATCCTTCATCGCCTAAACCTTCAGCAATCTTCAGTATGTCATCATCACTTTCAGCGTCGAAAACGTTTATGCCCTTCCTGTCGGTCTGTTCCGAGATAATATCATGAACCCTCGAATGTTTCACGGGGTTGAAGGGATCTGACGCAAACATGCTCTCTCCCACCGGCACTCCGTCAATGTAGTGTACTCCTCCCCTCGTAACCCTCCTCATGGCCGGAAACGCAGGAATGAATGACATCGTGTCAAGCCCTAAAGCGTCCATTGTCCCAGAAAGTTCCGCGCCGATATTGCCGCGGAGACCTGAGTCTGTCTTCTTGTAGACATGGGGAACGTTGAGAGTTTTAGCCTGGCTCACGAAGTCATGAACAGTGCGGTATGCTTTTTCGGGGCCAACATGCCTCGTCTCAGAGTCGAATATGAGAACGTCAAGTCCCTCTGCATTCTTCAAATTATAATTGGGTTCGGTAACTACTAGGGATTTTGCGCCGAGTGCGGCAAACTGTACTCCCGTATCGAGTGCGCCCGTGAAATCGTCCGCTATGATTAAGAGCTGAAGCATTCCCCGACTTCCTTCCCTAAAAATATGAATAGTCTGTGAAGTGTATGTAAATCTATCAGAAAAATTTTTCCCCGTAAATACGTTATCTCTTTAATTTTTCTTGACATACTCCCCGCGCCTAAAGGTGGGGGATTCTAGCATCAACGACACTGCCTGATTGCTCAGGTCTTATTGTGTCTCCGCTAATGGTTGATGTCCCAACCATCAATATATTCTTTGCCGCGTTCCTGCCCCTGTCGTAGTGCTTATGGCATGATGGACAATCCCATTCCCTTATCTTCAAGTCCCTAACTTCCTCGTTTTTATATCCGCATACATGGCAATTCTGGCTCGAAGGAAAGAACTGAGGCACAAAAATTATCTTTGTTCCAAACTTTTGGGCTTCGTACTCTAATATTTTCACGACACTGTAGAACCCTAAGCTATGAATCTTTCTGCCCCAAAGCCTGGCCATTCCCTTAATATTCAACGTTTCAAGACAGATTACTGCATACTTTTCGCAGATTTTTCTCGCTGTCCTTAAATGAAAATCATGACGTTGATTGTATAGCTTCTTGTAGGCTCGAGCCAATTCAAGCCTCGCACGCTCTCGATTTCGTGAGCTTTCTTTCTTACGGGATAAGTTACGGCATTTCGTTTTCATTCGTTGAGCATTTAGCATGAAAAAGTCTGGGCTGTCTATATCGTGTCCGTCTGAGGATGTGAGAAATCTTTTCAGCCAAAAATCGAAACCGACGCTTTTACCCGTTCGTGCTTCGACTGGTTCAAACTGAACATCGCATAGCTGAAAGACTTATACTTCTTCACCTTCTGAAATCGAGGCGGTGATGTTTTTACTTTTCGTTTCAAGCTGCTGAAAAACATAGCATAAGCTCTAAATATTCTGTCGGTTATATCCTGTATTGCATGAGCTGGAAATTCATTCCAATACGAATATTTTTTCATGTTCTTGAGCTTTACAAGATTCATGTTCTTGAGCTTTACAAGATGTTTTTGAAGCTGATACTTTTTCAGTGGTTTACGATAAAACTTGTAGTATCTTCTATACAAGGCAATACAATGATTATAGACTATGCCGGCAATGTCGATTTGCCTCCGCAGCCGTCTATTTTTCTTTGAATTATATAGTTTGAAACAAAAAGTTTTCATAAAGAAATTATAACAAAAAATAATAATCGCTCGGCTTATCCCCCCCCCCCCTCCTAGCTAAAGCTAGGGGCTTGCGCCGAGTTTTTTGGTCAATCTTTCGTGAAAGGTATCAATTTTTCGTGAATGGCATTCTAACCCCATTGATATTCGTTATTAAAAATGAAATAATTTTCTCGCACGTTGAGGACATCATTTCGGGAAAGGAGGAACGTTAGAGGCATGGCATACAACATTGCTGTAGTTGATGATACTAGACTTGATGGTGAAAAATTATGCCGCAATATACACAGATGGTTCGCCGAAAATATATCATCAACCGGAACAGTTACATGTTTCAATAACGGTTTGGAGCTGCTGAAGTCCTTTGAGCCGGAAAAATTTCACATCGTCTTCATGGATATCATAATGCAACAAATTAATGGCATTGAGACCGCCCGCATTCTCAGGGATATTGACAGCCATGTGCTTCTCATTTTCACCACAACTTCTTCGGAATATGCCTTTGACGCTTTCCCGCTGCACGCTTTCGACTACGTTCTGAAACCTTACGAGCCGGAAAGATTATACTGTGTTCTCCGCGAGGCAATAAGGATACTTGAACGTCCAGATCCCATCGCGGAGCTTAGAGTTGCACGCAATACATACACCATTCGTCTGAGCAATATATCTGCGGCTTTGTCGAATGACCATTTCATCGAAGTTGTAACTAAAGACGGCGAGTGCGTAATTTGCAGCATGACACTGCGTGAAACTGAGGCTTTACTCCTTAGAGACCCCCGCTTCCTCGTCTGCAACAGAGGGATAATCATCAACATGGACTGCGTGTCGTCATTGAGCAGGGAAAAAGACGCTTTCATCATGATGGACGGCTCTAATTACCCCATACGAAAGAAAGGCAAAAACGCGGTGATACATGCCTTCACTCAGTACAAAATTTCCCGCATGAAAGAGGTATAACTCTTGAACTTAAACCTCACAATACGTTATGCCTTAGAGATGACGCTGATTTTCCCGACAATCATTTTCGCCCTTATGCCGGTAACTCATTGCCTGAAGGTGAAATCACTTTATGCCTGCATAACAGCGGTAATTGCTTTGGCATTATGCATATTCGCAGGAGCTTATTGCGGGGTTTATCACAAATTAAGGGTATGTCTCGTGCTTGTCCCTTTGGGGGTAATAGTATTTCTGGTGTACGTTATGGCAGTTAATGCTGACTTCGGGAAAAAGATGTTCTGTTTCTTCAACGCTGTAATGTTGTGCGTAACATGCCCCATGTATGCCTCATTCGTTACAGCCCCCATCGAAATCCTCAACTTCTCAGGCGTTTTAATGATATCTTCATGCTTAGTATCTTTAGCACTGGCACTTGTTATAGGAGTTATATTCTTCAGAACGCTGACCGTCAAAATCCCCATACTTCTTGGACATGACAGCATTCGTGATATCTGGAAACATATGTTCCTCATACCTCTGGTCATGTCTGCACTCATATACTGGATGACACCCATAAGTGCACGTGTCGTCATGACTGGGAGGGTAAGGCCGATATCACTTGTACTTGTTACTATGGTTGTGGTGATGATATTCGTTCTATACCATATATTCTGGTGGATTACGGCAAGGCTTACTGAGAGCGCAGAGTTACGCCGCGAAAACGAATTACTCAGTCTTGAGGCAAAACGATACAACGCACTGCGAAACTACATGAACGAGACACGTGAATTGCGCCACGACTTCAGGCATCATATTTTCGTTATTTCGGAACTTTCCGGAAATGACAGGATACCCGAACTCAGGGAATACATCTCGCACCTTGCCATGAAAGCAGGTCTTGAAGGTGAGAACGCCTACAAGTCATATTGCGCGAACCATGCCGCTGACGCTATAGCCTCACATTACGACAGGATAGCGTCATCTCAGGATACAGTGATAGCATGGAGACTTGAACTCCCACATGCATTGCCGGTGAAAGAGCCTGATTTCTGCGCAATACTCGGCAATCTTCTGGAGAACGCACTAATAGCCGTCAGGGACTTGAACCCTCCCGAAAAACGCAGGGTTAATGTGATTTCGTCAATGCTCTCTGATGTTATGCTTGGTTTGTCCATCGACAATCCATACAGCGGCGCAATAATTTATGGGGACAACGGCCTTCCAGTTTCGGTCAGGAAAGGGCACGGCACAGGTTTAATATCCGTAATGAACACGGTAAAGCATTACGGCGGAACGATGAACATAAACACGGATAACAATATATTTACGGCAGACATAATCCTGAACTGCAGGGGGTTGTTATCA
>CALAUZ010000294.1 GCA_937892105.1 uncultured Fretibacterium sp.
CAAGATTATATTGAAACGCATCGCTGAACCAGTCCCATAACACTAAAAATCCTTTATTTTGCGTCATTACCTGAAATTCGATTAACGCCTTAAGTATTTCAGCTCGCGGTACATCTTCCTCATTGCGACCTACTATTACTACTGCGTCATCTCCACCGAAAAATGAGTTCATCACTGCTGGGATTGCCCACTGTACCATGCTCCAAAAGTCAAAGCTCACAAAATCACTCTGGCCTGCTGTTTGACTAAATCTTTTTCGGTAATAGGCTCGGTCGGCCTCATATATCTGGTGTCTTAATCTTAGCGTAGGTTCTATTTTGCTCATGAAAAAGTCGTTGGAACGGTGAATATCATTCAATACTGCTTTCCGTATCTTCTCCATTACATTTTCCCCGCTATCGGGTTCCATTCTTCATTCACCTCCCCTCCATATCTCGTTCTGTATTCATACGGCTCACTGCTCAACTGTTCCATATATGCTAATGCATCTATAACGTCATCTCTCGCTCCATGCGGGTAGGAGAGTAACACATTCTCTATCTCTGTCAGCCACACTGCTCCTGTCTTAAACCATACTGTTCCTACTGCAAATCTTGGTTGAAGTGTATCTATTCGGATTTCTTTGCTCTTTGAGGCTTTCAGAGGGGTTATTCGGAAGAATATTCCGCGTTTCGGCATTTCCTGCTCTAAAAAGTGCTGTAATGCTGCCTGATACGCCACAGTCTCTATTCCTACGCTCAACGGTCTCCACTTCTGTACCGCTGAGAATATTGCGTCCATTGTCGTACTTGGATTATACCTGCCGTATTCTACGTCCAGAATGAACCAATGCCCTGAAGCATTCACTCCTACCGTTACTATCGCGCTGTAATCCGCATTCACCTTCTGCGATATTGCCAGGTCTACTGTCGTATATATGTTCAGGCTTCTCGTACCTGGCGGCGTGTCATAGTATCTGAAGTACTCCCTCTTGAATTTCTGGCTGTCGGGGCTTATACATTCACACATCTTGTTACGGTACCATAAATCTGTCTTACCTAGAACGGCAAACCCTGTCCGTTCTTCCTCGATTGCACTCAACGGCCACTTAGAAGGCCACATGCTGTTCCCGCTTCCATCTAGTATCGGGATCTTTCGGGCAGTGAATTTTAGGCGTTCTGCGTTCCTCATTATGCATTCCATTATGCAACGTTCGCCCAAATTGTTCCCGATTATGAATATTCGGCTCTCCTGTCCTAGAAAGTACACATCGGACAAAAACCAATCCCAATCTCCAGCTGTTACCGTCTCACTGCGTGCGTCTTCCTCGTCCTGCGGGTCATCAATGATTACCAAGTCTGGCCTTTTCGCTCCCCACGAGAGACCTCGTACCGCCGCTCCTTTTCCATAGGCTTCTATCCTCACTGGCGGCGCATTATGATAGTGTACTTCAAATGCTAATCCAGAATTTTCTCTAATTTCCTGCTTCAATCCATTCATCGAGGGACTATTCAGCCATTCCCGCGTTACTTCTACCAACTTCTTACTCGCTGTCCTCTGCGTCGCACAGATTATTACTAAATAACTGCGTTCTTCCTGTGGGTATGTCAACGCATGAAGCAGGTTAGCCCTAATGACTATCTGCGTCTTTGCGCTCTCTCGGAACGCCTCTACTGCAAAGTGTCCCGTCCCTGTAAGAAGTATTTTGCTCCAGTCATGATGAAACCATGCAGGCTCTACATCATCTTTCGAGGGTATGAACTCTTCTCGAAAGGATACTAGGGAAGACATTGCCGCTTCTTCTCGCTCAATCTGTTCCTTCAGCTCGGTATCCGTCATATATATTCGCGGGGCTGGTCGTTTCGTCTGGGATTGAGGGCTGTTTGGGCTTGCGGTTTTTCAATAGAACTTCCCTTACCTGAGAACGTATATCAAGATAGCCGGTTATATCCATGCTTATATCCTGTGCCTGTACCGCTTTTCCCTGCGTTCGGTCTAATATGTCCGTGATTGCCCACATCGCTATTTTGGGATTGTCATCGTACATCATCTCTACAAGCCTGCTGGCTGCTTCTACGCTGTGAGCTTTCAGAATTTCTCGCACTTCAGGGTCGATTTTAGGACGGCCTCCGGGATTACCTGATACACCCTTCGGGAATGGCTTGCCTCGTGGCTTCCCTTTACCTTTCTCCATTCTCTAGTTCTCTACTTTCTTCCTTGCTCGGTCTTTATTTGTATTTTCGCCAGAGAAAGGTCTCGAACCTTATATACCTATTTTGGTCGCTCTACCTATTAAGCTACTCCGGCATGTTGCCCCGTCCTGCCTACATCAGCCGCACGCGTGGCACGTAGAGCTTCAACAGTAACAGGGCATGTTTTCGTTAAATAGCTACTCGGCTTATCGACACCAGCCTCATCGTTCCGTCTGCTGCTACATTCACGATTATCTTCACAAAACTCTTTTCTCCATTCAACACTGCTGGCGTTTTCAGGGCTAGTACTCGATAATTCGTTCCATTCACTGTCTGCGAACCAAGATACGCTATCGGCTCATAGTCTGCTCCGGTAAGCTCTCCTGTTACCGCCGTGAACGCACTCTGTACCTTCTGCGGCAGATTACAACCTTTCACTTCTTCCACATTCCAGCCTCCTAATGCTGTCATTCCTTCTTGCCTCCTTCTCGTTTTTGAACACAAAAAAACGGCTCCTTCTCAGAAACCGCTTTTTCATACACTTCTTCGATGATATTAGTATATCACTTTTTCCGTACTTTGGGTTCGAGTTGTGTAGACAATTTAGCCAGCTAAACACCTAATTTCACAAATTTACGTAGTTTTACTTCCTGATTTTTTACGCAAAAAAACGGGTATCTATCACAGACACCCGCTATCTATTACTAACTTTTTGCTTCTCCGTTCACTTCATGGTTCGCAACTAT
Source organism: uncultured Fretibacterium sp. (assembly GCA_937892105.1). Next base: position 2,918 of record CALAUZ010000294.1, read on the forward strand.
TTCGTGCCTATCCATCAACGAGCTTAGACGTTTCAGCACCTCTCGTTCTTCTTCGGGGGCGGGGATTGCTCCTGAACTCCTCGCTAGGTTCTCCGTCGCTAGTTCCGTTAGCTGGACTAGCCCTCCAACAAATTCCTCGCTCAGTCCTCCCTTACTCATGTACTCCAGAAGAAGATATATCTTCGTGTATACATCTCCTTCACTCCTCAACACGTCAAGGCAGTAAAGGCATTCTCGCGCACGGTCTATCACTGTCTGAAGGTTCTTGATTACCACTTCTAGCCCCTTGCTGTCATTCTCGTAGTACATCTTCTGTACCAAATCCGCACTCGCATGAGACAAGAAATTCTCCTGCCCGGATAACGTCAGGCTATCGTACTCTTTCATCGCTTATTTTCTCCTTTCGTCCCTAGAAAAGGGTCTGTAAAGTTTTCTGTGTATAGACACAATTCTTCTCAGCATTTGCAAGTTGTTTGCTCTATCAAAACACACTTTTTTGTACAGACTCCTAGAAAAAACGGGAAGCTCTTTTCGCCTCCCGTTTTACATTTACATCTCGTTCCAGTACGGGCAATCCTCTCTACCGTGAAACGCCGCACTCAGTTCTGCAGGCTTCAGGCTCTCTAGTTCCGCGAACAGTTCTTCCCAGTCTGACTGCGTTGGCGAGAACATTTCTACAAAGTGAAAGTATCTGTCGCTTGCCTTCATTCTTCATCACCGTCGCGTTCTAAGTCATCGGCATACATCTCGTACTGGCATTCTTCCCGCAGAGCCTCTCGCATTGTACTAACTCGCCTGTGCCTCCTAATACCATTAAACCCGTACTCCAGAAGGCTTGTTATCTCCGCTTGCGTCAGTATTCGCATCGGTGCCCGCTTTAATGCATGTATCATTGTTCGACACCTCCGGCAAGCTCCCTCAGCTCATCGCAGACCTTCCACATTGCTGCGCATATTCCGGATACTTCTGCTGCGTCTTCCTTTGGCGTATTCCTGTTCATTCCTGTGTACAGGGCTGCCGTTACTCCCATCAGTTCTTCTAACGCTCGCTTCGGGTTCATTATTAGTTTGCTGTTTAACCTTATCATGTTACAATTCCTCCATGTTTACTGAATGATTTTGCGAGGCAGGTATTTCCAGTACCCACCCCGCACTGGAATTAGGCTAACCCTAAAAGGGCTAACTCCGCCGCTGTCGCCAGGTCATCTTCAGCCAACCACTGACGGACGACCTGCGCGATTTCCGGTTCACATTCGGAATGCTTCTTCTCGGCTACTTTCGTCGGCTTTCGGTGCTCTATAAGGGCGGCTCTCAGATACGGCATATCAATACACCCTCCTCAACCATTCCCTCTATCTTTCCTACCATGTTCAGCACTTCTTCCGCTTCTGCTCGGATTTCTCGCAGGGTTTCCCCAAACGACATTCCTCGCAGTCCTAGCTTCAGGCTGTACTCTAAGCTCTCGGCTTCATTGCCTAGCATTTCGGCTTGACCGCATAGCTCTCGTACTGCCTTCTGTAACCTACGTTCCTTTCGGCTTCCCAGTTCGTACTCGCGGCGGTATATCATTACTCCTCTACCTCCTCTCGTACTGTAAAACGGCTTGCCTCTACAGGTTTCACGTACTCTGCATACATGTCCTCGTGCGCTTTTCGGAATTCACTTACATCAAAGCGTCTTGAGACATACTTCGTCCAACTTACTCGGTACGTCCCCAGCGTCATACTGCTTAGGCCCTGTTCGACCATTTCCGCCTTCACGCTGTCCTTCAACGCTTCTATCTGCGCTGACAACTCCGCCTGTTCCGCCTCTAGCTTCCGGATTAACTCCAGCTTCAGCTTTAATTCTTGACTTCCCATTCTGTTGCCTCCTAAAAGTTTTTTACTCACATGTGTTGCTTCTTACCTTTAGGCTTCTTCGGCCTTCCGACTTTCACCTTTGGCTCGGGGTTACCCGCTCCGGCTTCAGCCTGTTTTGTCAATCTTCTGGACTTCGGGCTTCCTGCCTCCGTCCCGTTTACGCAGAATAGTATATAGCACTTCCTAAAAAAAGAAATCCGTTATAATACTTATTAAATTTATCCGCTAAAATACTGCTTGATTTTCTGACATCACAATACAGGATTTTTGATATAATTTTGTCATTATCTAGGATATTCTAAAAAGGAGTTAAATACGTTATGGCACAGGTCATCGAAAATTACATGACGACAAAAGAAGCTGCAGAATACTTAGGATACGACCCAGACTATGTATGTAGCTTATGTATAAATAACAAACTACCAGGAGCAGGAAAATTTGGGAACGCATGGGCTATCCCTAAACAATCAGTTCATGAATACAAACCAGGTCTACAAGGACAGGCCGCAGTCAACGCTCGCAAGGAAGCTGAAAGGGAAGCACAACGCGCAGAATTTAATGCCGCTATTCAAGAAGCCAAAGCTCGAAAACAGGAGGAGGATTAATCATGCCACAGGTCGTTATTGATATCTCCCCAGAATTGTCTGAACGTCTACTTAATTGGAGTATTCAATCCCAGTTACCTCCTCAAAACCTCGCTCTTGAACTACTACAAGAATACTTCGATGATTGTGATGATGCTGATAGGCTTGAAGCTCTCATTCGTTCTGGCAAGATGAAAACATATCCTGCCGATGTCGTTCATAAGGAGTTAGATAATCTTGTCGCTATGGAGAGTTGAATACTCTAGTAATGCCGCTAAACAGCTCCTTAAACTTGACAACTCCGTCAGACTTATCATTGAGCGGTTTGCTAAACGGTTACTTGATTATCCAAATCCACGCTCTATCGGAAAACCATTAAAAGGTCAATTCTCAGGATTATGGCGATATGCTATTGACGACTATCGCCTTATTTGTTCTATTCATGATAACGTCCTCATTATCGAAATCATCAAAATCGGACATAGAAGCGATGTTTAGTAAGAAAAAGTAATATTCTTATAGAAGCTCCATAAATAAAAAAACGTTCCCTCGCGGGATTTTTTGTTTTCACTTTGCGGAACTTTTCTTTGTTTTCAGTAGTGACATTAACTTTTTCCAGCGGTCAATTATCACATCGCAGTAATCAGGGCTAATCTCCATCATGAGGCACTTTCGCCCTGTCTTTTCGCACGCTATGAGAGTTGTCCCTGAACCTCCGAAACAGTCCAGTATCACATCATTAGGCTTCGTAAAATCTTCAAGGATTTGCATGTGCAGTTCTACGGGCTTCTGCGTCGGGTGAATACGCTTATTCAGGGCTTTATCTCCGTCAATATTGAAACCGTCCCATTTATATTCATATTTCTTTATTTTCATGTTGAAATTCGTGTAGGCTAATTCTCCGTCTGAAAATGACAGCCCTTTTCCCCTCATCTTGTCCCAGAAAATCCAGCCGCATGATGGCGGCAAAAATTCCGTGAAATTCTGACCTCCCCAGATAATTTGACGATTA
>CALAUZ010000295.1 GCA_937892105.1 uncultured Fretibacterium sp.
TTCAACCAGCTGATGCGCAATGTGGCCCGACTGTCGGGACCATGGAGCTTGTGCAGATAGCGCACTACACACAGGCGACTCACGGCATGGCCGACGGGTATTACTTCGTGCTGAGAGACATTCCAGCAGCAGAGTTGGAGAAGTTACAGGATCGCGCAGATATTGATTATCTCGCGATGATGGCAGGCGTTACGCTCTAGGAGGTGAAAGGCAATGTTCGAGAAGATAAAGAAGTACTATGATGCTGGCGTATGGAGTGAACAGAGGGTACGTGAAGCAGTAGCGAAGAACGTAATCACGGCGGAAGAGTTCAAGGCAATAACAGGGAAAGGGCTGCTCGGAGAGTAACAGGGGCAGACGTTGCGGGAGTTGCTAAAAGTCTCCCGCTTTTGCTGTACAAGGAGCGTTATTAATGGCAAAGTTTCACATAAAGTTAAGTGAAGGCCTCTATAAAGACCCTGAATTTGAGGTGTCTTGCGATTTTGAAGCTGATACTTCTGACAAAGAAAAAGCTGAACAGATCATCAACGAGACGATGAGGCAACTGTTCAGCTTAAAAAACGGGATTTCATATCCCTCGCAAAAGAAAACTAACGCTTAGGTTTTATACCTTCCCAAGTAGCTCCTGTTCCCGACCAAGTAGTGTTAGTGTTTTCCCAAGTCGCATGTTCTGCTTCTTGCCTTGCTTGTGCGGACTGCTCTTTTGACGCGATTTCGTCAAGTTCTTTCCGATTCTCCTGATACATCATCATCACCTCCATCGTCCTAAAATACTTAGGATTTTATCAGAGGCTAGAAGGAGAGTTGGTATAAGGAGATAACGGGAAAAGGTTTGCTCGGTGAATAACCGGGCTTTTATTTTGCGGGGAGTTCTTAACGGGACTCCCTATTTTGTATTTTATGGGGGTGCTAATATGGCAAAAGATACACTGAATTTCAAGGTCTCTGAATTTGCGTGTCATTGCGGGTGCGGCTTCAACATCATTGACCAGCGCGTCATTAATATGGCTCAGGTCATCAGAGAGGCTTTAGGTGTTCCCGTAAAAGTCAACTCTGGCTGTAGATGTGAGAAACATAACGCGGCTGTCGGCGGAGTAAGGAAAAGGATTGACCCTAAGACTGGAAAAATCCTCAGCAAAGGTTCTAACCACATGTACGGACTGGCGGCTGATTTATCGTGCTCAAAAGGAGCTAAGGTTATGTTCGATACGGTCAAGCAACTTCACGCTGAAGGTAAACTCCCAGATTTGGATTACTGCATTCGCTACAAGACTTTCATTCACATTGATTGTGGCGGCAATCGCAAATCTCTTTGGGAAATTAGAGCTTAGGGGTGATCCTTAGTGTTCGATAAATTCAAGAACATTGTTAATGATGTCATAGAACAGGTTGTCTGGGCAGAGCGCGAACTTAGAGGCAAGACAGGCGCAGAGAAAAAGGCTATCGTGGTCAAGAAACTTGATGACCTTATAGTCTTACCGGCCGCTTTGGAATGGGTTGATGATATCCTTATCAGCTATCTCGTTGATTTGGCTTGCAACATGTTCAACTCTATTGATGACAAGTTCGAGGAGAAGCAGCATGATTGAAGCCCTCCTCGCTCTCTTC
>CALAUZ010000296.1 GCA_937892105.1 uncultured Fretibacterium sp.
CGTAAAACGTTCTCGTATTATATTTGTTGTCTACAGCAAGACTTAGCACCAATTTTTCTTGCCCATGCATTCTAATAGAGGCAGGATAATTGTTATCGATACGCCACAATTTGAAAAGAATGCGAATTTGTATTAACAAACTACATTTCTGAGTTCTACAACACCATATGTATCTATCCATCCCTTTTGTTGATTCAGAGTAAAGCGGAAACCTTTGATAACCATAATGTTTCACGTGAAACATATTTGTATACGAATACATACTCATGGCATACCGTAATAAACCCATACTCATTTCTTCCAATTTTTATTAGTATAATAATGACGAAATTACCCTTACATTTTCTTCATGCAAAACAACTGGAATTTAATACATCCAACACTTCTTTGATCCACTAGGCAAAACAAAACTTTGAAAGCTTAATGTTTCACGTGAAACATATTTGTACACGAACGCGTACTCATGGCATAGCGTAATAAAGTCAAACTCTTTTACTTCAATTATTATTAGTATAATTAACAACGAATTAACCTTTACATTCTCTTCAAACAAAACAGCAGGAATTTAATACATCTAGCACTTCTTCAATTCTCTTGGCAAGATAAAGCTTTGAAAGCTTAATGTTTCACGCGAAACATATTTGTATGCGAACGCACACTCATAGCATAGCGTAATAAAGCAAACTCTTTTCTTCCAATTTTTAATAGTATAATAGCAACGAAATAGCCTTTACATTCTCTTCAGTCAAAACAGCCGAAAATTATTACATCCAGCACTTCCTTGGACCACTAGGCAAAACAGAACTTTGAAAGCCTAATGTTTCACGTGAAACATATATTTATACGAACGCATGCTTATAATAAAGCGCAAAAGATAAAAGAAAAAAATACCGATCACGAAGTGAGTCGGTATTTATAATAATATTATTTATGCAATTGGCAAATGAATAGTAACTGTTGTTCCTTTTCCTAGCGTTGATGTAATATCAAATTCTCCTGCAAGGAGATATGTTCTTTGTTTCATTAATGAAAGGCCATGGAAATGATCAATTGAATCATTGTTTCCAATTGTAGCAAGTTCATTTGGAGTAAATCCGGCGCCGTCATCTTTTATAATTAATTTTATTGAATCTTTCAAGTACGATAGGGTAACGTAAATATTGTTTGCATTACCATGGGCATTTGAATTTTTAATTGCTTCATTTATCATTCTGTAAAGTGAAAGCGTCATAACTTTTGGAAGTTCATACACTTCACCTCGAACAGAAAGATGAATTACTGCAGCAGATCTTGTCCTTAAATCATCTACATATTTTTCAAGATGCTTATCAAATGCTTCTCCCTCATTTGTGTAATAAGGATTTAATTCAGGAGATCCAACAATAGAAATAGGAAATATAATTCTTCCTGGGTTGAGAAAATTTAAATCAAAGGATGATGAATTATCATCTGTAAAGAGATTTGGATCAATAAAATTTTCTCCGTCTGCCGTAACTCCATAAAGTAATCCGTTTACCTGATTTAGATCATCATTTAAAATATCTATCTGCTCATTATATCCTTCAAGTTCTTCCGTGATTTCTTTTTTTCTGTTTACCAGTCTGTTTAATTCTTTTCTGTCAAAGAAAGCAGAATCTACTCTTGGAGAAAATACGGCGTATGTTGAATCAACACTGTTTGTAATTGTTTCAATTTTCTCTTCCAATTCTTTTAATTTTATATTTAACGACTGAATCTTATCTGTAAGTTCATCCTTTTCTGTTTCAATCTGTTCTTTACGCTTTGAAACGTATCCATATAAATCTTCCATTTTTGCCCATCCCAATTTAACTAACGTTTACATGAAAAATTTTATTGAAGCGGTGTTTTTGATGGTACACCGGCTTTTCTTGGAAATCCTTTAGGTGTATTCCGTTCCTTTTTTACAATTGCAAAAATTCTTTCAATATCACTTGCAGGTAACGTCATTCGATCAAGACTGATATCGCTGCCACCAAGTTTTTTGATTGGCTCTGAAGCTGCTTCTAACTCCGGAGCGGATGTTGCTGATTTATACGCAACAAAAGTACCGCCTAACTTTACAAAAGGAAGACAGTACTCCGAGAGAACACTTAATTTCGCGACAGCTCTGGAAATGGCCAGATCATACTGCTCCCGTTCCTTCCGGTCATGTCCCAACTCCTCCGCGCGCGCATGAATACACCGGACATTCTCCAGCTTCAGAAGAGCAGCCGTGTCCTCCAGGAACCGAATCCGCTTATTCAGAGAATCCATCAGCGTGATCTGCCACGCGGGATAGGCGATGGCCAGCACCAGCCCCGGAAAACCCGCGCCGGTTCCGACGTCAATCACCCGCCGGACCGATGAAGAATCCTTCACGACCTCCGAAAGACTGAGACTGTCCAGAAAATGCTTCTCATAGACATCTGCCTCTTCCGTGATTGCCGTCAGATTCATCACAGCGTTCCACCTGACCAGATTCTCATAATACTGATGAAGCTGCTCCAGCTGCTGCGCACTCAGCTGCACGCCCCAATGCTCCAGCCCGCAGACCAGTTTTTCTTCAGCTGTTCTTTCTTCACCCATTTCAAGATCTTCCCTGTTTATTATCCCGTTTCACAACATGTGGTACAAAAATGTTTCACGTGAAACATTCTGTGTCGCATTTCGGCCATTCAGTGTTTCACGTGAAACATTATAGCACACATATACATTTTCAAGAACGCCTTGGCTTCTTGCTGCGCCGCCTGAAGAGGCGGGGCCTCCCCGTCTGAGTTGGATAGCCTGTCGAACAATCACAGCCATGTCAGGCAAGCGAAAGGCAGGACGCGACAGAGGCGCGAGCATAGCGCGGGCGCGGGAGGGCACTGTCTGAGGGCACTTTGTACATGGCCCGAAGGGCATTGGAACAAAGTGCCCGAGTTGACGGGAGAGCCCGCAATTAGGCGGCGCAGCGCCGACAAGCGTCTAACGTGCGAGCATGACATGCGCTGTGATGTTGACATGACCCATGCTGTGTTGCAGAATCCACTTATCCGCGAACGCCAATACCACTCCTGTTCTTCTCCAGATAAATCAGGAGTACGGAAATGTCGGCGGGGGTGACGCCTGAGAGTCTGGAGGCCTGTCCTATATTAATAGGTAGGAACTCTTTCAGCTTCTGTCTGGCTTCCAGCCTGAGGCTGCCGACGTCGTCATAGTTGATGTTCGGCGGGATTTTTTTGTTCTCCAGCTTTTCAAACTGCTCGACCTGTTTCTGCTGCCGTTCGATATAGCCCTCATACTTAATGCTGATCTCGACCTGGCTCGTTACTTCCTTCGGAAGGTCCGGCCGGTCCGGATCGAGTCCGGCAAGTTTTTCATAATCCAGCTCGGGGCGGCAGAGGAGTGTGGCCAGTGTGGCGGCAGTAGAAAGCTCTGCCGAGCCGACAGATTTCAGATATTCCTGGTTTTCCCGCGCGGCGCCGATCCGTATACTCTTCAGCCTGCTGATTTCCTCGCTGATCAGCCCCTCCTTCTCACATACATGATCATATTGTTCCTGTGTGATCAGTCCGACCCGGTAACCATATCTGCGAAGCCGCAGGTCGGCGTTGTCCTGTCTGAGCAAAAGCCGGTATTCCGCCCGTGATGTCATCATGCGGTAGGGTTCGCGATTGTTTTTCGTGACCAGATCGTCGATCAGTACGCCGATGTAGGCCTCAGAGCGGTGAAGGATCAGCGGCTCTTTCCCGAAAATCTTCATTGCCGCATTGATCCCTGCAATCAGTCCCTGTGCAGCTGCTTCCTCATAGCCGCTGCTTCCGTTAAACTGCCCGGCGCAGAAGAGTCCGTCGACCGCTCTGGTCTCCAGCGTCAGCTGAAGCAGGTTCGCATTG
>CALAUZ010000297.1 GCA_937892105.1 uncultured Fretibacterium sp.
GAGCGTATGTTCAGGGAATCCGGCCTCAAGGAGTTTTCCCGGCACATGACGTTCACAGCCTATGAGTGCGCGAAGTCCGACACTGAGAGCCGCAAAGCCCGCATCGAAGCCATGAAGGCCTCCGAGAACGGCACATGCTTAATCCTCGCAGGCAAGCCCGGCACAGGCAAGACACACCTAGCCGTAGCGATAGCCCTCCGAGCAATGGAGCAGGGACATCAAGCAATATTCCGCCTAGTGAGTGCAATGCTTGACGAGATACAGGCTACTATCCGCGACAATGGAGACTATGACGGCCTGATGAGGCAGTTCAAGACCGTACCGTGCTTAGTGCTGGACGACTTAGGCCACGAGAACATGACGGCGGCACGAGCGAGTTACCTGCACCAAATCATAGATTACCGTTACGGCGAGAACCTGCAGACGATAGTAACAACGAATGCCCGCACTCCTGAAGAATTATGTGCATGGAGCGGAGAGGCGTTTATTGCCCCGATAATTTCGCGGCTCATGGGTAATGGAGCATGGGTAACGATTTCACAGGCACAGGATAGGAGGCGTAGCAATGGCTAACATTCCTCAGAACTTGCAGGCAGAACGCGCAGTTATTGGAGCATGTCTGCTGTCAGTTGACGCACTAGGAACGGTCTCAGAGATACTCAAGCCTGAAGACTTCCACGACATGAACAACAAAGCGGTGTACGAAATCTGCCTTAGCATGTACCTAGCTAACAAGCCGATAGACCTAGTAACGTTCCAGAGTGAGGCAGTCAGCAGAGGGATATTTGAGCGTATCGGAGGCCAGCCGTTTTTGGCGGAACTAGTCAGCGACACGATGGTAATTTCGAACGCTGGCTACTACGCAGAAATTGTGCAGGGAACAGCATTGCGTAGACGTGTCATCGAGGCGGGGCAGAAAATCTCAGCACTGGGAACGAAACCCGACATAGAGACCGGCGAAATAGTGAGTGAGGCCGAGAAGATAATTCTTGACGCTTCAGCCGAGAAGGAGACCACAGGCCCGGTATCGATACAGACAGCGGCACAATCAGCCCTTGCCAGAATTAACGAGCTAAAATCTGGTGCACGTAAGAACACCGGCTTCATGACGCGTTTCGCAGACCTTGACAGAATAATTGCGGGTTTCCAGCCCGGAACGCTGAACATCATAGCCGCCCGTCCATCAATGGGAAAAACGGCCTTAGCCCTGAACATAGCGCAGTTTGGCGGGAACAATGAGGCAAATTCTCATGTGTTATTCTTCAGCCTTGAAATGTCTACGGAACAGTTGACGCACCGAATGTTTTCAGCACAGACGCTGGAATTTGGCGAGGGAGTGAGGTTGTCAGCGATAACGTCAGGGGAACTCAATGAATACGCCTCCTATGCAGTAAGCCGAGCCGCCGAAAGTCTCCAGAGCCGAAATATCTACCTGCACTACAGTTCAGAATTGAGCGCAATGGATTTCCGCACGAAATGCCGCCGTTTCAAGACGCGTCATCCAGATTTAGGGCTAATCGTAGTGGACTACCTGCAGTTGATGAACGCCGGACGCAAAAGCAACGACACGAGGCAATACGAGGTAGCGGAGATTTCTCGTGTAATGAAGTCAGTAGCAGTGGAGCTAGAATGCCCAGTGATAGCGTTATCGCAGTTATCGCGAGAGACGGAGAAGCGTACAGACAAGAAGCCCCAGCTATCGGACTTGCGTGACAGTGGAGCGATAGAGCAGGACGCGGACACAGTGATAATGCTATTCCGAGAGGATTATTACTCAGAGAATGAGAACAACGACCTCAAGGACAGTGATGCCGTATTGCGAATAGCGAAGAACCGCAACGGGACGACGGGCTTATGCCATCTGACATTTCAGCGAGAGTACACGAGGTTTATGAATCATGGTGTCTAAAGAGATTGTTGAACAGATCCGGGACGCACTGGATATAGCGGACATAATCGGCGAGCGAGTGAAGCTGAGGAAGTCAAGCAGGGGCTATCACGGACTATGCCCATTCCACAAGGAGGACACACCCTCATTCCACGTGTACACTGACACGCAGAGTTATTATTGCTTTGGGTGTCATGAGGCAGGAAATATCTTCACGTACCTGATGAAGACGGAGAATGTGAGTTTTCCCGAAGCTCTGAAAGTGTTAGCGGATAGAGCGGGAATAGAGCTGCCGAAGTACGAGCATCCCGGAGAGAGAAGTGCATACGATATTCTAGACTTAGTGGCAAAGTTTTACGCAGAGAAGCTGAGTGATTCCCCGCGAGTGTATCTAGAACGCCGAAAACTAGACGCTTCGGACATAACGAGGTATTCGCTAGGATATGCGCCGAACTCATGGGACGCTTTAGTGAAGTATCTTCGTAGCCAGAAAGTGTCGGATAAGCAAATGCAGGAGTTAGGGCTAGCGCAGGAAGGCAGGTACGGACTGTACGACAAGTTCAGAGGCCGTGTGATTTTTCCCATCAAGGACATAGCCGGAAGGGTAATAGCCTTCGGAGGAAGGTTAATTGACGGCGAAGGAGCAAAGTATCTGAACAGCTCCGAAAGCGCGATATACCACAAGCGCAAGAATCTCTACCTGCTTGACCGTGCACGCAACGCGATCCGTGAGAAGAGACGCTCAATACTTGTGGAGGGATATATGGACGCGATCCGACTTCATAAGAGTGGCTACCCTGAAGCAGTGGCCTCACTGGGGACATCATTAACGCCAGAGCAGGCGGAAACACTTTCACGATTTGCGGACAGGTGCTATATGTGCTACGACTCTGACAGTGCAGGCCAAAACGCGACCCGTCAGAGCATGTTCACCTTGCAGAAGCACGGGCTTGATGTGTATGTAGTGAGCCTGCCTGATGGTAAAGACCCTGACGAGTTTCTAGCAATGAATCCCCCGCAAGCCTTCGAGGAGGCATTAACGAAAGCGCGCCCATTGGTAGCGTATTACGTTGACACAATGAGGGCTGCAGTATCCGATCCTATGACGCGGAAGTCAGCGATGAAGGAATTATTTATGACGTTGTCGGAGCTTGAAGTGTACGAAGTGTTAGCGCACAAGTCTTATCTGAGCGAGGCGACAGGCATCTCACCGAGCAAGATCGAGGAGTGGTTTATGTCCCGTAGCAAGCAGTCAGCCCCCACAGACACACCCGCACCTATGGAGGTGAAAGGCGCGGAACACCCCAGCGAGGCGGCTATGTGTTCATTGTTGTACCATCATGTAGAATGCCGAATAAGCCTCAAAGCAGACGCTATACTTGCTCTAATGCGCAACCCAACGGCGCGTCTTGTGGCGTTAGCCCTAGTGATGGAGAATGTTGACAGTCAGTATCTGTTGTGGACGCAGTTAAACGAGACGGAGAAGCTGGCAGTGCTAGCACGCGGTGATGAGATATGTGCGCGTATGAAGGGTCTTAGCATGGCCGAGAAATTCCGCAGTACGTACATCACGTTATGCGATCGGAACAAAGCGCGGCGCATCCGGGAGCTGACGGCGAAGATGCAGAAGTCAGAAGCCACGCCGGAGGAGCTTACAGAATTGATGAGGTTGAAGCGATGAGCCACAAGATGATAGCCCTTGATGAACCGACACTGCGATTTCTGGGAGCGTTACGAAGTTTCCGTCGGAGTATCGGGAAGCGGCAGCAAGATATAGCGTCCGACCTCAAGCTAGACGGATCGACGTACCAGAAGCACGAATTAGGTATAAGCTACCCCTCACTAGAAAACTTGATGAGGCTAGCAGAATATTTCGGCTATGACTTGTCAGAGAGCGTGAATCACATTGTGTACTACAGGACGCTTAAGCCGGAGGACATCAAGCGAGAATTAAGACACTACGACCTGAGTTACCGTGAATTGTCAGAGGAGACCGGGTACACGATGGACAGGATATGCAGCTCAGTATGCATGACTGCGAAGGGAAGTCTAGCGTGTTTAAGCGCAGTACTTGAAGTAATTCGTAAGGAGCAGGCTGCGGAGAAATTCCGATCGGAGCATTGTTTGAAGCGCGAACGGAGGAGCAGGACATGATAGAGCCTTTAAAGCCTTGTGTGAAATGCGGATGCGAGGCATGTTTTGCAATGAGTAAGGCCGAAGGTGGCCGTGTACGTGTGTATTGCCCAAAGTGCGGAAAAACGACGACATGGCGAAACGGTTTTGATAGAGCGTCGCGAGCGTGGAACGAGGCAAGCAATAGTTGAGCGAGAAAGGAGCAAGCTATGCGGAAGACGCGCAAGAGTTTCTGGGAAGACTTAAACCGAGTAACGGAGCTAGTGGAACTGATAATAACGTGTCATCCGCAAGGCTTCCGTGTGTTGCTGGGAGAAGTGCCGCCGCCGACCTCAAGGGAGGTACACGAGATGATGAACGCGGGGCGTACTAAGCTCCCTGATGACTTTATCCCGACGATGCCGAACTTGGAGACAGAGGCGGAACGCATAGTGTATGACCGAGAATATTTCGACAAGTCGGTAGAACTAGGTGGAGGCTGGCCGCATATCTATGAAGTATCGCGCGAATTTCGGGACTCAGATTCCCGAATGTGGTCTGTAGTAATGGATCACGTAAAGTTTGTAGGACGTGCGTCGACACGTAACACCTCCCGATTGAAACGAGTAGCGCGTAAATATGGAATGTCCCAGAACACAGTGATGAAGTATCGGCGTGATTTCTCGTTGAAACTTGCGGAGATGATAGTCATGCCGACAGGTGATAATTTTCACCTTATACCCTGTTACGCCTGAAAAGTCGATGTGATTATAACGTTCATTATATTGTTTATTATGACGTTGATTATGACGTTTATCATAAATCGCGAAAATGCGCTAAAATATTAACATTCGAGAATACTATGAAGAGAGTATCCAGATGTGGGTGCTCTCTATTTTTTATGCATAAATTTATTAGTGAGGTGAGACGATGAGCGACAGATTGAAGATAGAACACATTTCTCCAGCCGAGTTAAAGCCCTACGAAAGCAACCCGCGCATACACACGGAGCAGCAAATCGAGAAACTCAAGGCGAGCATACAGGAATACGGAATAGTATTGCCCGTGCTGATAGACGCAAACAATGTAATCATAGCGGGACATGCAGTAGTGCAGGCGTGTAATGAGCTTGAGGTTGAGGAGATACCGTGTGTCCGAGCCTCACATTTAACGGAAGCGCAGACGAAAGCGTACATACTAGCGGATAACCGATTAGCCGAAGACTCTTCATGGGATAAAGCCATGCTCAAGACGGAAATGCTGAAGCTCCGGGATGATTACGGCCTCGAACTGGAACACACCGGCTTTGAGAAACGTGAGATATTGCGTTTGCGAATGGACATAGCGGACACCCCCAAAGATGAAGACGCAATGCCAGAAGATACACAAGCTGTAGTATCTCAGCCCGGCGATTTGTGGCTACTTGGAGACCACCGCCTGATTTGCGGGAGCAGCACGGACGCAGAGACAGTAAGCCGCTTATTAGCTGGAGCGAAGCCGCACCTAATGATAACTGACCCGCCCTATGGAGTGAATTACGATCCAGCGTGGCGGAATGAGTATAAAGAGGCGCAATCACTCCGAACAGGGCGAGTATTGAATGATGATCGGGACGATTGGCGGGAAGCATGGAGATTATTCACAGGGGACGTTGCATACATATGGCACGCGTCGTTACATTGCCGTGCAGTAGCAGACAGTTTGGAGGCAGTAGGTTTTGTCCTGCGCAACCAAATTATTTGGATGAAGCCGCATTTCACGTTATCGCGCGGGGACTATCACTGGCAGCATGAATGTTGTTGGTATGCAGTTCGCGAGGACAATTCAGAATGCCCGGAGATAGCGCATTACTGTGATGGCTATGAGGCTTGTATTTATGCGGTGCGGAAGAACCAGAAGAGTCATTGGCAGGGTAGCCGTAGTGAGAGTACAGTATGGCAAATCGGCTTCAAAGAGGACGCGCAGACGACACACGGGACACAGAAGCCTGTAGAATGTATGCGCCGTCCGATGCTGAACAATTCCGAGCCGAACGACATAGTCTATGAGCCATTTTCCGGGAGCGGGACGACAATAATAGCGGCTGAATCATGCCGTCGTAGGTGCTATGCGGTAGAGCTGAATCCTGAGTATGTGGATATGGCGATACGCCGGTGGGAAGAATACACAGGCCAGCATGCGATACTAGACGGCGATGGACGCACATTCTCGGAGGTCTCAGAGATACGGAGTGAGGTTAGTGAATGACGGGCGAAATCAGGGATTATACCCGAAGGAGACAATAGCGACTCTGTTAAACATATCGGAGCGCAGACTAGAACAGCTGGCGAAGCAGAAAATAATCCCGAAAGCCGGACGCGGAGTGTTTGATCTCGGCCCGACAGTTCAAGCGTATGTGCGCTACCTGCAAGGATTGAGTTCAGGAGCAATCAAGGCAGGCGAACCGTCGGAACTAGACCGCCGATTGATGGAGGCACGAGTCTTAGAGAGAGAGTCTAAGGCACGGCAGGCGAAATACCGAGCTGACGCGATGGAGCAAGAAGTCCGCAAGACCAGACTACACAAAGAAATTCCCCAAAGATTAAGAGAGCGCAATTATGACACTCAGCTAATTGATGAGGTTATGGCTGTAGTGAATGAGATTCTTGGTGATAGCTCATGAGGCAGAAGGTCAACAAGACAGTCCAGCCGATTCGGAGTCAGTCTGACCGTGATGCACTGGATTATTACTTCATGCACAGGAATTTACGCGATAGGGTAATGTTTGCGCTTGGGATATACACAGGCCGTCGAATCTCTGACTTAGTGAGGCTGAATGTTCGAGATGTTGCGTATGTGGACAGGAAAGGCAGGCTGTGCATAGTGGAGCGATTGACGATACATGAGCAGAAGACTGGGAAATTTGCTGACCCATTACTCCATCCGCGAGTGCGGCGAATATTGAGCAAATATCTGCGACAACGCCGGAAGCACAGTGAATCGCTTGGAGCGTTGCTGAATGAACCGTTGCTGAAATCTCGGAAGGTACGACATGACGGGCAATACCGAATAACGAAGCGACATGCATTGAGGGTATTAGCCAATGCGGCGCGAGCTTGCGGGTTGAACTATAAGATCGGGACGCACTCTCTGCGGAAGACATTCGGATACATTCAGCACCAAAACGGGACAAGTATTGAGCTGATCCAGAGGATGCTGAATCACAGCTCGCCAGAAATCACGTTAGCGTACATTGGGATAACGCGTGATGACATGGACGAGGCAATCTTAAGCATGGACTAAACCTGTAAAATAGGTGTATATCTCTAAAGGAGGATTTGTAATGTCGATTTCATTTCCTGCGTTGCTTATTTACCTTTTACCCGGTTTTCTTGGTTTGTGGGTGTTCAAGAACAGTGTACAAGAAGATATAGACAGGCGGGGAGAGAGTACCCAGATAGCTATTGCCTTATTGCTTGGTATTTCAGCTATTGCTTGTTTATGTGGAGTGAATTTTGCGCTCAGTCGATGGCCGAATATTGCTGAATATTGTTCACCTAGAGCACTTCAACTTGTAGGGAACGAGACACAGATGCTTCTTAATTGGAATGCGAAATTCTGGGTATCGTACATAGTGTTATGTTTTTGCGCGTTATTTTCTGGTGCTATCTGGGCACTGTTTCGTGAAATGGGTTGTGGGCTTACGTGGAAAATTTCAGACTGCGTCAATAGATTTCTTAAGCGTGGAGTGCAGAGACCATGCGAGAGTGCTATGCGGGCATTGGTTGACGAGATGAGGCAGAAAGGCAATGAACCCTCATTGTTAAGAATCTATAGCTTAACAGGAAACCGGGATAACTCATTGATTGGTTGGTGGGACGGTTACTCTGAGAGCGAGAGAGAAATTAAATTATCACTTCTGGAATGTTGCGATGCTGCCACTGATTTAAGCAAGGATTTTGATCTACAACCACGTCGATGCGTAGTGAGTTACGCTTCTGGCATAGTCATTGAGTTCCTTGATATAGATAAAACTCAGGCAGACAGCTTTGAGGCATACGTGAAGAAGAAGTATCACGATAATGTCCATCCTAGAAGCGAATAGTTCTCAGCTCTTTGTTTGTGCCTTTGGAGGCGGAGGCGGAGGCGGAGATTGCTTCGAGGTTGTGGGCGGATTGTAATTATCCTTGACATGTATTGTTGCCTCCCCTTGTGGCGTAGTGCTCATTTGTATCACCTCCTTTATTTTTGAGTATCCCGGTATTGTCAAATTATAACTGTAGTTGTTAGTGAGGTTATGAAATATGCAGTTGAATGAAGAGCAAAAGCAGTCGTTAATCACGAGTCTGTTGGGATTTGTGAGGCGAGTATCGTTTCACGGAGCGGATAGCCCGGAAGAAGCGGAGATACTGCCCATACTAGTGAGCTTATTGCTTGGAGAGTCGTGGTTGTTCGACGGAGAGAAAAATCCTGCCTTCGTGCATGAAGAGGAGACAGAATCGTACTGCGCGCAAGAATCGGAAAACAGCGGGACAGGTGCGTTTTTGTGAATGCGGTTGCAGTCGGTGTTTTACGCGTGAAGAGTGATGTCCGAGTTTTCCGTAAAAGGACATTCGAAAATTTTTGCGTTCAAGTGGCATGAAGTCAGTGAAAAAAGGTACTGAGCGCAGATTTTGAGTTGCGGTCGGCTCGCTGACCCCGAAAGCTGGCTAGGCACAGAAATTTTAAGCTGTCGGAGAAAATAACCTTGTCATGATCGTGGTTTATCTCTGATTTTGCGAATTGTTCCGCCAAAAAAATTTTCAGGCACGAGAGGTGTTATATGACACGAGGAAGAGAGAAAAAAGAGCGCAGAGATTTTTATTCTCAAGTCATATCTGCTCCAGAGGCAGCGGCTTTCTTGAAGATTTCCGAGCGCACATTCAACCGTTTAGTGGCAAACGGAGTTATCCCTAGAAATGATTATGGTGAATACATTCTCGGAGAAGTTATAGAGTCATATTGGCGCAGTCAGTTCGACAGTGAAGGCCTCAAAGCCGCGCAAACCCGCCTAGTAACCGCGCAAGCCGAACTCAAGGAGGCAGAACTTGCCGAGAATCGCGGGGAACTTCACCGAGCCTCAGCGATAGCGAAAGTCTGGACAGACCAAGTGTTGAACGCCAAGACACATTTGCTTGCGATCCCTACAAAGGTCGGGCCGATGCTTGTCGGTCAGGAGTTACAGGTAATAGTGAAGAAGCTGAAGGACGCAATCTATGAAGCATTGAGGGAGTTAGCCGACTATGACAGCGAAAAAATCACCCGAACAGCAGCTATTCTCCGAAATCAGTAACGCATGGCTACCTCCGCCAGACCTTACTGTGAGTGAGTGGGCAGATGAGTTCCGGCGCATTCCCCCAGAAGCTAGCGCAGAACCAGGCACATGGCGAACATCCCGCGCAGAGTATCAGCGTGAGGTTATGAACGCCGTCAGCAATCCACTGACTGAACGCGTTGTGATGATGACGGCTGCACAGGTAGGCAAGAGTGAGATTCTGCTAAATGTTGTAGGGTATTTCATAGACCAAGAGCCAAGCCCGATTTTGCTGATACAGCCAACGATAGAGATGGGCGAAAGTTTCAGTAAGGACAGAGTTGCCCCTATGGTCAGAGATACCCCCTGCTTGCGGGAAAAAATTCATGACAGCAAGACCAGATTCAGCGGTAACACGATCAAGGAGAAGAAATTTCCGGGCGGACAGATAACGATAGCCGGAGCAAATTCACCGGCATCATTAGCCTCAAGACCGATTCGTGTGCTGTTATGCGATGAGGTAGACCGTTATCCTGTGAGTGCAGGAACGGAAGGCGACCCGCTATCTTTGGCAATGAAGCGAACACAGAATTTCTGGAATCGCCGTATTGTCTGGGTAAGTACTCCGACATTGCTGGGAGTTTCCAGAATCGAGAAAGCCTACAACGCAAGCTCACGTGAAGAGTGGTGCGTACCTTGTCCGACATGTGGAGAGTATCAGCCTTTTTCGTGGGAACAAATAACGTTTAAGGACTTGCCCGAACCCATAATGACCTGTGCGAAGTGCGGGGCAAAGCACAACGAAGTCGAGTGGAAAGCCGGTCAGGAGCGCGGAAAGTGGATAGCCGGAAACCCTGACGAGAAGAAATCACGAGGTTTTCACGTGAACGCTTTTGCCAGTGCATGGGTAACATGGAGGAGTCTCATTGAGCAATACACAGAGGCATTCCGTAACGGCGAGGAAGAACTCAAAGTCTGGTGGAACACAGTGCTCGGTTTGCCGTTTGAGAACACGAGCGGAACACTTGAGGTTGAGGCGATGGAGTCTCATCGCGAAGAGTATCACGCAGAACTGCCCGACGGAGTGTTAGTGCTGACGTGCGGAGTAGACACACAAGATGACCGCCTAGAGTGTGAAGTAGTCGGCTGGGGAATAGGTCATGAGAGCTGGGGCATAGAGTACCGTGTGTTCTACGGCGATCCCGGCCAGAAGGAAGTATGGCAAGCACTAGATGATTTTCTTAGCAAGACGTGGAGCTATGGAAACGGAGACAAGTTAGGGCTTGGTTGTGTCTGTATCGACAGTGCGGGACACTTCACGGATGAGGTTTATAGATTCTGCAAGCCGCGCGCGAGGAGGAATATCTTTGCGATAGTAGGCAGAGGCCGTGAAGGGATGCCGAGTGTGAGCAAGCCGAGCCGGAATAACCGCAGACATGTTGTGCTGTTCACGCTGGGAGTAACGACCATCAAAGGCACATTGTTTTCGCGATTGAAGGTAGAGCGACAAGGAGCTGGATATTGTCATTTTCCGTTGGACGCGAAGCACAATCACAGGGGCTATGACGCAGTGTATTTCAAGGGGTTGTTATCTGAGCGCATGGTAGTGAAGCGCGTGAAGGGCAGAGACACAATCACGTGGGAGACTCGGAGTCCGGGTATTCGTAACGAGCCGCTGGATACACGAGTCTACGCGACAGGAGCATTGGAGCTTCTGAACCCGAATTTTGAGATGCACAGA
Organism: uncultured Fretibacterium sp.; assembly: GCA_937892105.1. The sequence continues at coordinate 11,014 of CALAUZ010000297.1, forward strand.
CGGCGCAGAGCCAAACGCACAGACACAATCCCGATGCCGAAGCTGAAGCAGGCCGTGTATCAGGAGAAGCCTGAGGACAAGAAGCCTGAGCCAGTCCCCGAAATGAAGAAGCCTGCTGTGAAGCGAAGTGTGTCATCAGGATTTTTCAAGCGCGGACTGAGAATGTGAAATGATATAATAAACCAATTTTTGCATCGTTATAATAATGGGGTGGTGTATATGGCAGATGATGTTGTAGCACTAGATGTTTTTCACTTCGATGATGATCGTCCTAATTTTGAAGATTTATCTGGAGACAACGGATTTCACTTTTGGTTGGCCTCAAAATTAATGGAGGTGCTTGGTTATACCAACATCACCAATATTAAGAATGCGAAGCCAATTCAACGTGCACTTACAGCCTGCAATACGTTAGGGATACCTGTACAAGAAAATTTTGAGTTCCTTGATGACGACGTTAAACTGACGCGTTTTGCCTGCTATCTTGTTGCAATGAATGCTGACCCTAAGAAGCCGCAGGTTGCAGCAGCTCAAGCGTATTTTGCGGTTCTTGCGGAACGTTTTAGTAAGTATGCTCAAGATAATGAGGCTGTTGATCGTGTAGTTACACGTGATGAAATCACCCAACAGGAAAAATCCTTAAGTAGTGTGGCTCAACAGTCAGGCGTTGAGAGTTATCCTCTGTTTCAGAATGCAGGTTATCGCGGAATGTATAACATGGACTTAAGAAGCCTCAGAAAAATCAAGGGTGTACCTGATAGGCGCAGTCCTTTAGATTTTATGGGTGCTACTGAAAGTGCAGCTAATCTTTTGCGTATTCGCTTAACAGAAGAAAAAATAAGGACTGAGAGACGATACGGACAGTCTAACTTGGAAAATGCCGCTTCTACTATAGGTCATGAAGTAAGGGATTTGTTAGTACGCACAATTCATAGGACTCCCGAATCGCTACCGCCAGCTCCTGATATTCATAGCGTTCAAAAGGGCTTGAAACAAGCCAGTAAGGGTTTCCGTGCTATAGATGAGCCACCTAAAAAGAGAAAGAGGAAAAAAACTGACAAGGATTAGAGATATTGCCCTGTTGCTGTCGAAGGGCTACGTACCTACGTAGTCGGCTTATGTAGGCAGAACTGGGGCGTATCAGTTCTACGTAGAAATTTGCTCCCTTCGGGGAGTTTTTTTGTTGGTGAAAACATATGCAAACAACGATTAAGGAACAAATACAGATAGCCGAATCCCGCCTGATCCTGTACTACAAAGCAGAAAAGGCAATACTTGCCGGGCAGTCATACGAAGCAGAAGGTCTCAAGCTAACCCGTGCAAACCTCAAAGATGTGCAGAACATGATAGCAACACTAGAGAACAAAATCTCAGCCCTAAAGGCCAGACTGCGAGGGCGTGCAAAATTCAGGGTGGTGCGACCGGGATGGTGATTACATGAGGAAACAGTTAATCCGTGTCAAGAACTCCGGCTATTCCCATTACGGAGCGAGCCGAGTAAAACCCAGTGTATCAGGCTGGTATTCATCCTCAAAATCCCCCGCAGAAGACATAACCGACAACCTTGAATTACTCCGTGAACGATCCCGCGACTTATATGCAGGAGGCGGGCCGTTAGGACGAGGAGCAATTGACCGCATAGTCTTAAATTCTGTCGGAGCAGGTTTGACTCTGAACTGTCGAATCAGCGCAGAGACTCTCGGCCTCTCTGAGGAACAAGCCGCCGAATGGGAAGACAACACCGAACGAGAATTTGCGTTTTGGGCAGAGTCTAAAGACTGCGACATAACACGGAGCATGAATTTCTACGAACTACAGACCCTATGCTTCAAGTCGGTGTTGCTGAACGGTGATGCGCTAGTAATGTTGCCTATGAGACGCACAAGGAATTTCCCCTATGACCTGAGAATCGCGCTCATTGAGGGAGACAGACTGCAAGACCCGCCGTTGAGACCATACGACGCGATGATTGACGGAGGAGTTGAGTTTGATGAAGACGGCAAGCCCGTAGCCTACCACATAACGAACAAGCACCCATTGAGCGAATTATCAGGAGAACCGCCGCTGAAATACACCAGAGTCCCGGCATTCGGAGCAAGAACAGGCAGGCGAAACGTATTGCACCTTTTACCGCTTGAAAGAATAGGCCAGCACAGAGGAGTTCCTTTTCTTGCGCCAGTGATTGAGACCTTGAAACAGTTAGGCAGATACAGTGATGCGGAACTTATGGCGGCAGTAATCGGGGGTATCTTTGCGATATTCTTCGAGCACGGAGTAGATGATGATGATAGTTCGGATTTTGTCGGAGAGGAGGCAATGGCGAGTGATTTGGGCTTGCGAGAACGCCGGGAGGAAGAACTCAAGGCGTGGCGAGAAGGCTTGAACACGATCGGCATGAACGACATGTACGGAATGATAGCGGACTTGCCCGAACGTACCCGTGCAAAATCAGTATCACCCGCCCGACCGAACACAGCTTTTGACGCGTTCGTGTTATCCCTTGTCCGACAAATTGGCAGTGCTTTGGGAGTGCCTGCGGAAGTGTTGTTGCTGAACTTTGAGAGTTCCTACAGTGCGAGTCGCGGAGCATTACTTGAAGCGTGGAAGCTGTTCAATTATTGGCGTAACTGGTGGGTAACGAATTTTTGCCAGCCAATTTATGAGGAATGGTTGCAGGAGGCCGTACTAAAGGGGCGTGTACAAGCTCCGGGTTTCTTTGATGACCCACTAATTCGTTACGCGTATTCGTGGGCAGACTGGACCGGGCCGAGTCAGGGACAACTTGACCCTGTGAAGGAAGTAAAGGCTGCTATATTGCGCGTTGAAAATGGTTTCAGTACCCGCCAGCGAGAGACGGCAGAGCTTACAGGCGGCGACTGGGAGCTTAATCATCGTCAGCGAGTGAAGGAAGAGAAGCTGAGGCGAGAGGCAGGGTTCACGAGTACGCCGGGCGACCAGATAAACGAGAAGGAGGATTCCAGTGTGGAAGGTAACAGCGAAGAGTGATAGCGAGGCTGAGATTCTGCTTTATGACGAAATTTCAGAATTTGAAGCCGAAAACTGGGGGCTAATGAACGCTAAGGGCTTAATCAACCGCATCAAGGCACTCGGAAATGTGAAGGATATAACGCTGAGAATAAACAGTGTAGGCGGAGATGTGTTTGAGGCGCAGGCAATGTACAGCTACCTGAAGTCGCACCCTGCAAATATTACGGTGCGTGTTGACGGATTAGCGGCAAGCGCGGCGAGTGTTGTAGCAATGGCCGGAAACAAGGTAATCATGTCAACGGGTTCACTAATGATGATTCACAACCCTGCCGGAGGAGTATGGGGCGAGGCTGAGGACATGAGGGACACAGCGGAAATTCTCGACAAAATCCGCGACACGATAGCGAATGTGTACATAGCGAAGACCGGCCTTGACCGTGAAAAGATAATCTCGATGATGGATGAGGAGACGTGGATGTCAGCAACCGAAGCGCATAATCTGAAATTTTGTGATGAGGTAGAAGAAAGTGTTGCGGTTACTGCAATGGCGATGAAAGGCGGAACAATTTTTAAGAGTGGTTTCGGTTTCGCTCGCATAGATGAATTTTTGAGTGCGAAATTACCGAAAAACGCCGTCAAAATCGACACTCTCCCGGAAAGGAAAGAAGAGCCAAAGGAGGCTAAAACCGAAATGGATATAAAGAATGTTGCGGAACTAGAGAAAGTATACCCAGATTTTGCAGGAGAAATCAGGAATACAGCCAGTGATGAAGGGTATCAGCGCGGAGTTCAGGCAGAACGAGAGAGGCTCAAGGCATTAGACAGCCTGAATGCGCCCGGACGTGAGGCAATAATAGCGAAGGCAAAGTATGAAGAGCCGAAAGATGCGCGAGATATTGCGATTGAGATTTTGCAGGCAACGAATGCACAGACACAGTTGACGGCACTTCATGAGGACGCAGGAGCTATAGACGGAGCATTACCGCCTGAGAAGACAACGCCAGACGCTAAAGCCGAAGCAGACGCGGCCATTAACGCAGTAGCAAACGAGCTAAACAGGTTAAGGGGGTATAAGTAATGGCAGACAAGACACCCGTAACGTTACAGCTTTACAGGGTAGAAGGGACAGTACCGCCGCCTGATGACCTCATAGCAGGCAGTAAAGGTGCTGTATACACGGACATTGTGAAGGTTGCGGTAACTGGAACGTTCAAGCGCGGGACGCTAATGATGACCGGCACAGATGGTTATGTAGCGTCAACACAGGCCGGATTAACCACAGCAGCCGGAATTTGCATTCTCAGCGAGGATATTACGATCGGCGATGACGAATACACCGAGACACCCGCATATTTTGAGGGCGAGTTCAACGATGCGCGAGTAATCTTCCCGTTTGAAGGCGAAGACGATGACCACGCAACACTTGTTGAGGCAGTCCGTGAACCGCTGAGGAAAGCCAAAATATTTTTGCGGCACTTGAACCCGTAAGGAGTGAGGACAATGGACATAAGAGAATATTACGAGCCGAAAATGGTAATGGGAGTTATCGAGAAGACATTACCATTGCGAACATTCTTCAAGACGCGTTTCTTTAACAATCCTGTAATGTTTCCGACGGAAGAGGTCAGCTTTGAGTTTCAGGAGAAGCGCAGAAGGTTAGCTCCGTTTGTAAATCCGAAGCTGGGTTCAGAGGCCATAGAGCGCGACGAATACGGAGTGAAAACCTACGGTACACCGTACATTTCGCCGAAACGTGTCATAACCAACGATACGCTAATGCAGAAGTTAATCGGAGAGCCTACGTACAATTCCGGCCTGACACCCGCAGACAGGGCGGCCAAAATTGCGGCACAGGACATTCTTGACCTTCAAGACACAATCTGGAGGCGTGAAGAGTACATGTGCGCGAGAGTAAAGCAGGACGGCAAGCTCACAATCAAGGGCACAGGTATTAATGAAGTTGTGGATTACGGCTTTGAGAATATTGCTCTAGTTGATGCGGCTGACCGTTGGACACCGACATTTGACATTATGGGTCAGCTCCGGGACATAGCACAGGAAATGCGCAAGGACGGAGTAAATCCCGACATGCTGATTTTGGGTTCATCAGCGGCAAACATGCTCCTACAGAATGAACGCTACCTGAAATTGTTAGACAATCGGCGCGTTGAGATCGGCGAGATTCGGCCCGGCGAACTGGAAAAAGGAGTCGGCTATTTAGGAAGAATGATAGTACCCGGAGCGATGTTCGACTTGTACACCTATGAAGAATGGGTGCCTGATTTGAACGACCTTGACGAGAACGGAGAACCCAAATTGAAGCCGATAATTGACCCTGAGACGGTAATAATCCAGAACTCCGCAGAGAAGAACTCAATGCTTTACGGAGCAATCACGCGCATAGACAAGGCCGGAAATCACGTAACGTACATGCGTGAGTATGTGCCTCACACGTGGTTCACGGAAGACCCGCCGCAAAAGTTCATCTCCATCAGCTCGCGTCCCTTGCCAATGCCTCATGACCTGAAGTCATGGTACGTGTTGAAGGGCGTAATCACAGGTGCAGCATGATTATTCTGAAGCATGGACGTTTTATTTCCGGCACGAGAATTTATAGAGCGGGAGAAATATTGCCGGATACTCCCGGAGTACAGGGACTTGTGGAGCGAAAACTGGCTGAAGTTGTTGCGGAGGTCAAGACACCGAAAGCCACGAAGAAGCGCGACACTGAGCCAGCACCGAAGAATGATGAAGGCAATTCATGATCTGTACGCGCGAGATGAGACGTTCTTAGATTACCTAGCGCATGACCTTGATGATGGAGCTTCGTGGTTCAACAACTCAGAATTTGCGCGTTTCAACGACATTAACGGCAAGAAAATATTATCCATATTCACAGCGAATGTTAGAAGCCAGACGGTGAACATCAATGTTTCAGGAGTTCAAACCCGCGACGGAGTAACGAGGAGTCAGGGAGTGTTATTTTGCCGAGTTCAAGACCTGAAGAGGGCAGCATCAGGCCAGTCAATGAAGTTGAACGGGAAAATATACACAGTTTCGGAGGCACACCTCATTCAGGATCAGGTGTGGCGCATAGTTTTGGAGGCGAATAACGCATGAGCGGTATGATAGACATACAGATTACGGACAATGCTTTAGCCCAAGCAAATGCGGCATTAAGAAAAATTCTTGCAGATTCCCCCCAAGCAGTAGCCCGCGCTATAAATCGAACGGTAGAAGGCTTACGAACTGACGCTGTCAAGGAAACAACCAAACGTTATTTTGTGAGTGCTAAAGAGGTTAGAGCGAGCATAAAGCCGCAGAAAGCCTCAGCCGGTAACTTAATGGGAGCGATGGTGTCAAAGGATAAGCGTCATTCACTGGACTATTACAAGCTCACGCCCAATACACCGAAGCCGGGCGGGAAAACTGTGCTTAAGGGAGCGGTAAAGACTGAAGGCGGGTTGAAGGAACTGCGTGAAGCATTTCTAGTGAAGCGTTCAGGAGGGCAGTATCTTCCGTTTTACCGACTGCATTCTGGCGCAGGGTCAAGCAATCAGTACAGGCATAAGGGCATAAGATCGTTTATTTCGCCCTCGTTGCCGCAAATCATCAAGAATGAAGAGACCGTGAAAGTGATGGAGAAGGGCGCGGAGGATAGATTTTCCAAGCGTCTTAATCATGAGATTATGCGGCTTTTAGGAGCTTTGCCGTGAGGAGATACAAGCCCTACATGAGGGTAGCTAATGGCCTTTGGGCACTGGAAGGAGCAGGAATGACAGAATTAACATTACTTGATGCAATAGTAGCGAGATTAAGGGAGCTGTTCAAGGACTATGAATTGACGGCTAAAAGCGGATTATTGCAGACCGTGAAAGTGTTTGCGCAGTATCTTCCACAGCCACAAGCCGTAACCGTTGAGGAAGATGTTGATGATGACCTTGACGAGGACACAGATACAGACACTGAGGCCATAGAGCCGCAGGGATATTCGCCCGCAGATATTGAGAGTAACTTTCCGTGCGTTGTGGTGAAATTAGACGAGGCCACCGACCGCGAAGAAGGAAGCCTCAATGCAGCAAGAATTAATGTGCGTATTCTTGTCGGAACGTATGATGAGAGTGCGGATTGTCAGGGATACAGGGATGTGCTGAATATCATAGAGATGGTGCGGCAGGATTTGCTGACAATGCCCGCGCGTGTACTTGATAAGCGTTACCGGCTTGAAATGCCTATGAAGAGTTACCTGTTCGATGAGCAGGCGTGGCCGATATATTTCGGGCAGATAGAGACGGTTTGGGAAACAGGCCGCCCGATAATGCCGCCGAATTTAGGAGGGAGGTTGCCTTATGGCAGATGAAGATATTCTGCAGAAAGAAGCTGCAGAGACAGACACAGAGCCAACGATATACACAGGGCCGAACATAATAGCGTTTGCCCTGATGAAGTATCAGGTGTTCAGGGGAGGATTGCCGCCGTATGTTGCGAGGGCAATTGAGAAAATCCCCGAAATACGAGAGCTGATAGTTCCAGTGAGTGAA
>CALAUZ010000298.1 GCA_937892105.1 uncultured Fretibacterium sp.
AGCGTATCACCATCTTCTAATGTCCTTGTTCTCAATTTTTCATCATAACTCTTATAACTCATGTTTATATATTATATACTTTATAAGTTTTTTAGCTATAATTAAACTACGCAAGAAGACTTCTACTTCTACAAGTGTGAGGTGTTCCAGCTTAGAGTTTGTAAGATTTTCTTTGTATAGACATAGTTTATATCAGTATTTGCAAGGTTTTCTTCTCAGTTTTACACAATTTATTGGACAGTCTCTTTGTCCTTTCTACGTCCTTCCTCCGTTCCACAAATCTTCAAGCCTCACAATCGTAAACCCGCGTCTGTGAAGCTCCTGTATAACTCGCGGCAGAGCTTCAACAGTGTTGGGAGTTCCCGAATGCATGAGGATAATATCACCGTTCCTCACGCTTCCCACAACAAGGTGATATATCTCCTCAACTGGCCGCCCCGTATAATCCGCAGTGTTCAGCGACCACAGCCCCAAAGGAAGGTTCATGCGCCTCATTGCGTTAAATATCTTCATGTTGAAGTGTCCTCCCGGCGGACGAAGAAACCTCGTCTTCCTTATGCCCAAGTTTTCGAGTACTTCATCGCACCTTTCGGCCTGACGCATGATATGTTCCGTGTAATCCTGATACAGTCTAGGGTGAGTGTATGTGTGATTGGCGAGTTCATAACCCTGACGGTGAAGCATGAGTGTTATATTGCTGTAACGTTCTGCGAATTTCCCGACAAGAAAGAATGTGGCCTTAACATCAAAGCTGCTTAATACTGCGTCAATCTCCTGCATTCCCGTTTCTCTCGGGCCGTCATCGAACGTCAACACTACTTCTCTGACGAATGGATTTCCCCTTGCAATGCCGTATTTTCCGCGTTCGTCTGTGAGAGGCCCCCACTCTATGAATATGAATACAGCCAGGCACAAAAGCATTAATCTGCGAACCATGAATGATTTTCTCCCGAATGGAAAAATTTTAACGGCCAGATTATAACATTAGGGCAAAAAAATACCTTCAAACCTTGAATCTGGAGAGTATATAAGAACTCTAAAAGTGATAAACCTCCTGAATGCTGGAAAATTGTTCGTCCCAATACATTTTTCGGGCAGTCAGGAGCAAAAATTAACCCCCAAGCCGTTAAGACAAGGGGGCAGTTAGTATCTTGATATTACTTCCTGAACGGTGCAAGCAAATCTTCCTCCCAGCCAACTGGTCTGAAGAACCCGCCGTAAAGTTCCGCAAGATGTGCCTTCATCGTCTCGCTCTGGTACGCCGCTACAACCTTGCTATAGGTCTCAAGTTTCGCAGGGTCTTCAAGGTCAGCAGTCCTTGCCGCGATTAAGTTCCAGTACTCCTTCTCCCTCGCCTGGTCAGCAAAAACAGCATCGCTTGCCTTCAGTCCGTAATCGAGAGCGTAAGTGTCATTGATTACTCCTGCCGCAATGTCGGGAAGCGCGGAAGGTATCGTGTTCGCCGCAAGTTCCTGAATGGTTATCTTCTTGCTGTAGCTGGCGATGTCTTCCTTTGCGGGATTGAAGCCTGCTCCCTCGCGCAACGTTATAAGCCCTGAAGTTGCCAGAACCTTTATTGCCCTGCCTCCGTTCGTGGGGTCATTGGGGATTGCGATAACGTCTCCGTCCTTTATCTCATCGAGGCTCTTAATCTTTATCGAGTAAAGGTTAAGCGGAACGACAAACGTATTAGCTATGTTCGTGAGCTTGTAGCCCCTGCTCTCCAGCTCGTCAGCAAAATATATCCTGTGCTGGAAACCGTTAAGGTCTATATCGCCGTCATCAAGTGCCCTGTTTGGGGTAACATAGTCGGTGAACTGTATCACTTCGAGATTGATACCCTCTTTTGCCAGCATCTCTTTCACCGGCTGCCACATCTCATCATAGACGCTCCCCGTAACTCCAAGCCTCACGGTTACGTCCGCTCCTGCACTGACGACAAGTGCCAGCACAAGTACCAATGACAACAAAACTTTTCTTGCCATAACTGCATACTTCCTTTCGTGAATATCTATAGCACAAGGGAATATATCATTATCCCGTCATGCTCCAAGAAAATCTCTGCGTACAGGGGTGAATACATCAAGTAATGCCCCCGCCTCAATGCACAGAGTTCCATGAACCGCACCGCCAGGCACAACTACTGAATCCCCAGCAGACAGTTCAACGCTCTCACCCTCAACCGTGTACCTGAAGCGTCCAGAAAGCACGTAACTGCACTGCGTATGCTCATGGGTATGCAATGCTCCCTCAGTTCCGGCCTCAAAACCTACCTCAACGGCCATCAAGTCATCATTCCACGCAAGAATACGCCTCGTGTTTCCGCCCCCCAAGTCCTGAAGATGGGTGTCATCATGCCGGACAAATATACCTTTCATCAGTGAGTATTCCTCCTCGCAAAGTATTCTCCAAGCCACTGCACTGCGCTCACTCCAAGAACAAGAACGCCGACTACTACCCATGTAATATCCTGCATGTTCCTGTCATGGCCGTAACGTATCGCGAAATCTCCAAGTCCTCCTGCACCAACAGCACCAGCCATAGCGGTAAGTCCAAGAAGGCTTATGATTGTTATCGTTATCGCACGTATTATCGGCGCAAGGCTCTCTCGAAGATATACCCTGAATATCACCTCAAACGGGCTTGAACCCATCGACAATGCAGCTTCAACAAGTCCCTTCTCGGTCTGGGCAAGTGCGCTCTCAACCTGCCTCGCGAAGAATGGAGTTGCACCGAAAACGAGAGGCACAATCACTCCCCTGACGTATATAGCCGTTCCCATTATTGCGCGGGACAAAGGCATTAACGCGGTCAACAGTATGATGAAAGGTATTGAGCGGAAAAGGTTAATGATTTTGTCGAGTACCTGATAGATTGGACGGTTCTCCATTATTCCGCCTGGCTTCGTTACGGTCAGGATTATCCCGAATATCAGCCCAAGAACGAAAATTATTGCCCCTGACCATACTTCCATGAGAAGCGTATCACCGCAAGCCTTCCAGAACTCGGGAAGACGCTTCATGAGGTTGGGTAATAACGTGTTAAGCTCTGGCATCATTCAGCACCTCCACACGAATATTCTTATCCCTGTAATACTGCATAGCCCTGTCAATCCTCTCGCTGTCTCCGCTGAATATAACTACAGTTCCGCCAACCATAACGCCCGCAACAATCTCGACATCTGCAAGAACAATGTTAATCTCAATGTCGAACTCTCTTGACGCATACGAAATCAGAGGCTCTGAAACATCGGCATGAATATAAACCAGTCTTGCCATTACCTGGCCTGGTTTTACCTGAACTATAGGCGATCTGTCGCGTATAAGCGTTCCAATTTTGGAGAGGTTGGAGGTAGTACGGACGAAATTGCGTGTTACCTGATGTTTTGGGCTGGAGAATATCTCGAAGACATCACCGGTCTCTATAATTCTTCCAGCGTCCATAACTGCGGCTTTCCGGCAAATATTCTTGACAACCTCCATCTCATGAGTGATTACTACGATTGTGAGGCCAAGCTTGCGGTTCAAGTCCTTCAAGAGCTGAAGTATTGCGCCAGTTGTCTGAGGGTCTAACGCGCTTGTTGCCTCATCACAGAGCAGTATTCCAGGATCGTTGGCGAGTGCGCGTGCGATTGCAACTCTCTGTTTCTGCCCGCCGGAAAGTTCGGAAGGGTAAGCGTTCTCCTTGTCCGGAATGTCAACGAGTGCAAGGAGCTCCCGTACCTTGTCTTTGACCTGCTCACGTGTCATGTTCCGCAATGGGTAGGCTACGTTCTGCAAGACTGTGCGGGAAGGCATGAGGTTGAACTGCTGAAATATCATGCCTATTTTTGTGCGAGCCCTGTAGAGTTCTTTGGGCTTGAGGGTCATCATTTCAACGCCATCAATTCTGACGCTGCCGGAATCGGGACGTTCAAGAAGGTTAATGCAGCGCACCAACGTAGATTTTCCTGCGCCGGAGAAGCCTATAATCCCGAAAATGTCGCCATCGTTCACGGTGAGCGAGACATCATTAACGGCATGAATGGACTTGTCTTTGTCAGCATGAAAACTCTTTACTATGTGTTCAAGCTCAATCAATGAAAAATATTCCTCCTTCTTCGTATAATAAAAGCGGGAAGCCGTTTTCTGTGTACGTACTCCCCGCGTTAGTATACTATATCAGCGAACAGCACGACTTTATGTGCAAATAATAAACGCACACATCATCATGCTCATAATAATAATTTCGCTCTCAAAAAGTTTTTCTGTCTTCATAATGTTGAAATTATGACACGAAAAGCGGTGGTGTCAAGAATTATAATTGCCTCATCTTCCTTTAAAGGAAACTTATTGTAGTTAGGCCATGACTTTATTCTATAGCTGGAACAAAATGCTAGTATAATCAGTGATATTCAATGCACAAAGGAGACATGTTTCATGTACAGAAAAGTTATTGTTGCAGTTATAGCG
>CALAUZ010000299.1 GCA_937892105.1 uncultured Fretibacterium sp.
TCTTATGCTAAGGACGAAGGGAATGGAATGGAGCTTGTGTGTGTCCTCAGCATAAGAGATAACGTTCGCAAAGAGGCTGTTGACGCAATTCGTCAGGTTCGCAACGCAGGTATCCAGGTAGTAATGGTTACTGGAGACAGGAAGGAGACAGCAGTAGCAATCGCTAAGGAAGCCGGCCTCATAACATCACCAGATGAAATCGCGATGACAAGCGCGGAAATGTCCGAGAAGTCCGACGAGGAACTCAAGGCAATACTCCCAAATCTCCGAGTAATATCGAGGGCTTTACCGTCAGATAAGAGCAGGCTTGTGAAGATTGCGCAGGAAATGAACCTAGTTGTAGGAATGACGGGAGACGGAGTGAACGATTCACCGGCTTTGAAGAAGGCTGATGTTGGGTTCGCGATGGGTTCTGGAACAGAAGTTGCGAAAGAGGCAGGAGACATTACGATACTTGATGACAACTTCAAGTCAATCGCAAAAGCCATACTTTATGGCCGTACTATGTTCAAGAGCATACGGAAATTCCTGGTCTTCCAGCTCACGGTGAACGTTTCAGCAGTGGCAATATGCTTCTTAGGGCCTTTATTTGGGCAGAACGTAATACTCACGGTAATTCAGTTGTTGCTGATTAACCTTGCTATGGATACGCTTGCGGCAATAGCGTTTGGTTCAGAGCCTCCGAGACAGGAATACATGAACGAGAAGCCAATCCCCAGAGACGCTAACATTATCACCAGCGACATGCTCATTGATATTCTGACAGGGGCGGCCTATATAACGTTGATGTGCCTTGCGGTTCTCTTTGTGCCGAAGGTGCGTGGTCTTTTCGGGAACGTCGATGTGATATATCTCAGGTCGGCAGTATTTGCGGTATTCATGATGGCGATAACGTTCAACGGACTTGCTATGGCCTCATCGAAAAACTGCGTGTTCGTAATGCTGTTCATCTTTATCATGCAGTGGATATTCATTGAGCTTGGCGGGGAAGTATTGAGTGTTGAGGCATTGAGCCTTGACTCGTGGCTGTCATGCTTTGTGCTTGCTGTGTGTGTAGTACCGTTCAGATGGGCAGGAAGATATCTCATCGAGAAATACCTCCCTCAGTTCGTGAAGTAATAAGCAAAAAAATTTATCCCTCCTCTGAGATATGGGGAGGGATTTTGTTTACCTTACCAGCCGAATAAACTCTTTCATGGCCGTAATAGCAACGTCAAATTCTGCTTTAAGTTCTTCCCTTCCCTTCAGGAAAACAAACGATATTCCCTATGACAGTATGCCGGAATTGTATTTGACCTCATACGATGAGTTACTGCGGATAATATAATGCCCCGTAAAATCAGGCAGCATTATCTCGTCCACTTTCCCTGTCTTTAACCCCATAAGCATGGATATAAGATTGTCATGGAAGCGTATTACCCTGCGTTCGGTGGAAAGCGATTTTATGAACTCAGCCGAAGATGTAGCATTCTCGATATACTTATCATAAGATATGTTCATGCAGAAACGGTCAAAGCCTTCCTGGAAAGCATCTTCAGTAGTGCCGAGATAACCAAGTAATCTAGTGTGTATTACAGTCTCTGTTGACGAATGACCAGCCCAAAATAGAAGAAGTACTGACAGTGTAATTTTTCTCATGTGTCGTGAAATTTTTTGGCAGCATAGAGTTTCACCGCCCATTATACTTATTTCGCTGGGGTTAAGACAGGTAACTCGTTCAATTAGTAGTATGGCTCTGAAAGCACAATGCCTTCCGGAATATCCGTCTATTTCGGAACGTCCCTTACACCCTGAAGCCAGAACACAGCGTCAGCCTTTGCACCAGACACAATTAGGTTTAATTATTGAACATGGTGCAGCTACGCTACTTTCATTAGCCAAAAGATTTTTTTCATTTAATAACTTCTAACAGACAGGAAATAAAAATCAGTGGTTTTACTCTTTCAAAAAAAAAATGCACTATAAAATATAGTATTCGTAAAATTTTCAAGGGGTGATTTTTATGAATATAGCGGCGTGTGTTCTCGCGCTTGTCGGAGTTACGTTGAGCTTTTTCATGCCTACAGGAAGCAATCCAAGAGTAATTTCAAGTTTCGGCATGAAAGAAAAATTCAAGAAATTTAGCGGTGTGGTGATGGTTTTTACACTGTTCTTGCTATTTGCCGGGACTGCCTTTGCTAAGGTGGGTAACTATACCGAGATGAATGACGCTAAAATGATTGAGAACATACTTGACAGCGATCCAGTACTTTGCGGATTGTTTTTGGTTGATGTTCTCATCATAGCTGTTCGGGTTCGTAAGGTTTACCACTCTATGTTTACGGTCTGGTACTTTTCCTTTAGTTCTTTATTAAAGGAATTAATAATAATATTTTTTGTGGCTGGCACGATTTTATGTGTTGGTCCCTTACTTTTAGGGAAAGCAGGTCTATTGAACTCAACAACGCTTTACATTTACTCGGGAGCTGTTTTTGTTTTGTTCTGTCTCCGTAAATCAAAGAAACAAAAACAACAAACAGATACACAAGGTCAGAAGCCACATCAAGAACAGCCTTTAGCGGCACAAAAGCAAACACAGTCAGTAATTCCAGAACAAAAGACAGCAACAACTCAAAAGTCGCCGATACAAACAACGCCGGGAAAAACTCAGCCTGAAGGTTATATCGAAGCCTAAAAACAGGCTGAAACAGAGGAAAAATATCTTCAAGCTCTCAAAATGAAAGAAAAAATCAAGATAACGGCTGACGCTGAAAGAGTAATTAACATGCTCAAATCAGTTGCGCCCTATAAGGACAGCGAAGCCCTTATTCAAGAATTAAACGAAATGAAAATGGATTTGAGGGAAAAACAGGGAAAAAGAAATATTACCGCGTTTTTTATTATAGTAGCCGTGATTGCCGGCATGGCTGCTTACGACTGGTATCTAAGATGGAGTGAACGCACCGAGCAGCAAAGGATTAAACAGGTTCGTATTGAAGCTGAACGGTCAAGAAGCGAAGCTGAAAAGAAAGATGAAAAATCTCGTATCGAAGCCTTGAGACTGGAACTGCAAAATCGCAAATAAATGGAGACTTGTATCATGAAAACCATCAAATTATTGCGCTATGTGGCTGCGTTTGCGTTCGTATTGCTTGTTGTATCGTCTTCAGCGTTCGGAGCCGATTTGCCTCAAAGAGAAGTTGACGAGATAGTTAAAGGCGTTGAGAACGGCGACGCTGACGCTCAGTTGAGACTCGGCCTTATGTATTTCATAGGGCAAAATGTCAAAAAGGACTATGAACAGGCGGCTTACTGGCTGAAAAAATCTTATGGGCAAGGCAATGTTGAGGCTCAGTTTTTGCTTGCTCTTATGTACGCCGATGGCTATGGCATTGAAAAAGACAGGGCGCGAGCTTTCAAATTAATGAGACCGATTGCTGCAAAGAATCCAAACTCGATTAAAAACTTTTACAGTTTAGAGATAGACGCTATGCCGATACATTCAGCGGAAGAACTTGTTAGTTTTGCTCAAGTTTTGGTTGGCTTGGCGTATTCCAACGGCGACGGTGTTCAAAAAGATGTTTCACAAGCTAAATATTGGCTCAACAAAGGGGAAGCGATTAAACTAAGATCGGCTGACGTTCAGCTTCGGCTTGCCATTTCGCTCTTTGAGAAAAAAATACAAACTAACAACTATTATCTTGACGATGATCTTGTAAAGGCACTTTCTTTGTTCAAAAAGTCTTATGAACAGGGCAATGTTGAAGCTCAGTTTTTACTTGCCTTGTCTTATTGGATGCAGGGAAATAAAAATGAAGAGTGTTTCAAGTTAATGAAACCTGTTGCCGAAAAAGACCCGGCTACGATTAAGAAAGTTCACGGCCTCACAGGAGAAGACGGCAGTAAACCGTACAGCTCAGCGGAAGAAATGGTTGCTTTCGCTCAATTTGTAATTGGTATTTGTTATGTGGACGGTGCGGGCACGGAAAAAAATCTTGAACAGGCAGAGTATTGGCTTAAAAAATCGCTTGAACACAGCCCTGAATTTGTTAGGGAATCAGCACCTCAAGTCCTTGAGAGTATACGCACTGAAAAGACCGGAAAATCCATAGCTTCAACAGCAGGCTCTCAGACTTCCGCCACACAACCAACTAATTCTGGCACAAAATTCATGCTGTCCGACGCTGAATACAAGCAGATGATGAAAGATCCCAAATTTGCTAATGCCGATAAAGCCCTCAATGAGGCTTGGAAAAACGCACAAAAATCCATGAGTGCCAATGCTTTCAACTCATTGAAACAGGCGCAGGACAGATGGATTTCAAGCGGCGGGAAGGAATGGGCAAAGTATCTGACAGATGACGATGAATGGTCAAAATCAAAAGCTGAGGCTTACACGATAGTAACACAGGCACGAGCGAAATATATTTATCTGCATTCAAGCGGCTGTAGTGCTGCCAGTGTTACAGGCGATAAAGTCAACGTCCGTAGAAAGCCCAACACAAAAGGCCAGATTATTTTTCAGGTCAGCAGGTATCTGTACGATGAACGTGAACGTTTAATTATCGACAGCAATAATCCCGCAATAGATAGTAAGGGCGATAGGTGGTATAAAGTACTTTACAGATATACGTATACTCCCGATTCTGACGCGCCAAGTTTCTACGAAAAAATTAACGGCTATATAAATGGCAGATTTATCACTCATGAACTTCTCACAGAAGCTGATTATGGGCTGATCGTGGTGTCAACAGCTTTGGAAATCTCTGGCTGATTTCAGGGCATAATTGCCGATAATGAGTATAATTAATGAAAGCAATTTTACCTTATCGGAAGGAGATGTTACTTTGCCGCGCTATATATGTATTCACGGACACTTCTACCAGCCGCCCAGAGAAAATCCCTGGCTCGAAACCGTAGAGCTTCAGGAATCCGCTGCACCATGGCATGACTGGAATGCAAGAATTTCCGCAGAATGTTACAGCCGCAATGCTGCATCACGTATCCTCAACGAGCAGGGCTATATACGCCGTATCTGCAATAACTATTCCCGTATCAGCTTTAACATTGGGCCAACCCTTCTTACATGGCTTGAGGAGAAAGATCCTCTCTGTTACAGCGCAATCCTCGAAGCCGACAAGATGGGCCGCAAGAGATTTTCAGGACACGGCCCCGCAATGGCTCAGGTCTACAATCACATCATCATGCCGTTAGCATCAAGGCGCGACAAGGAGACGCAAGTCCGCTGGGGAATAGCTGACTTCATGAAACGCTTTGAACGAATGCCGGAAGGAATGTGGCTCGCTGAATGTGCTGTTGACACTGAAACCCTCGAAGTTCTTGCCGAAAACGGAATAACCTTCACCGTTTTATCACCATACCAGGCTCAGGCTGTCCGCATAAAAGGCTGGGGAGACTGGCAGGACGTATCAGGCGGAAAAGTCGATACACGCTGCGCATACGTCTGCAATCTTCCTTCAGGACGAAGCATAAACATATTCTTCTATGACGGCGTATTGTCGCAGAGGATAGCTTTTGCCGGTCTCCTTAATGACGGCGGAGAGCTTGCCCGCGAACTTGCAACAGCAAATCCCGCTCATGGCCGCCCTGTTCTCTGCAATGTCGCAACAGACGGCGAATCTTACGGACACCACCACAAACATGGTGATATGGCTCTGGCTTACTGTCTGGAATGTCTCGAACATACTGCGGGTGCGCAGCTTACAGTGTATGGCGAGTACCTGTCGTTCTATCCTCCTGAGAGCGAGGCCAGAATTATCGAGAACTCATCATGGAGCTGTGCGCACGGCGTGAAGAGATGGTGCGATGACTGCTCATGCGGGGACGGAACTCCCGGCTACCATCACAAATGGAGAAAGCCCCTGCGCGATGCAATGAATTATCTTCGGGACAAGCTGGCAACAGTCTACGAGAACAGCAACATCTTCCCTGACGCATGGAATGCCCGTAACAGGTATATTGATGTCATACTGGACAGGTCAGAGGAGAATGTAAACGCATTCCTGAAAGAGAACATGTCGGACAGCTTCACATATGATGAACGTGTAAAGGCGTTGAGGCTTCTGGAAATGCAGAGGAACGCAATGTTAATGTTCACGTCATGCGGCTGGTTCTTTGACGAAATATCACGTATTGAGCCTGTACAGATAATGCGTTACGCGGCACGTGCTATGGATTTGGCGCGGAGGCTTTTCGGCGTTGAGCTTGAACCGGAATTTCTGCGGATACTTGGCGAAGCTCCCAGCAATGTTCCGGAACTTCAGGACGGTGCGAAGGTCTACGAGTTGAGGGCAAAGCAGGGACGTGTTGACCGCAAGCAGATGGCGGCATATTACGGGATTACGGCATTGCTTGACGACTACAAGCGCGAATTTTCCGAAGGCTGCTGGGACATGTGGGGCAGTGCGCTGAACGTTGAGACGAATGGGAAGAAGACATTTGCGGCAGGGAAAGTTCATGTTCGCTCAGGCATAACCGGAAGCGAAGGACTGTTCATGTTCGCGGTTAATGTGAACCAGAACAACGAGGGAGGAGCTGCGTTAATCTCCTGCGGAATATGCAGGGTTGAATCTGACGAGGAACTAACGCCCGGTGAAGTTGAGGAACTTCAGGCCATGTATGAGAGCGAGGACAGGGAGAAATTGCTGTTCGAGAAGTTTGGGTATGACCAGTACACGCTGAATAATATACCTTCAAATTCGCGTTACAGCATAATCAACGCTCTTCTTGAGCAGGACATGCACAGCCTTGAAGACGCGCTGAAGATAAGGGTCAAAAATTATGACCAGCTGCTTGAGTACCTTACGTTATTGGGGTCGAAGCCTCCAGCAATTCTGACTGTTGCGGCGGAATTTACGCTGACCAGCGAGATTGTGAAGAAACTTGAGGAGCATTACCCTGATGTTGCGGGTATAAGGCGTGATTTTGAGCTTGCGGGGTTCTGGAGGGTTAAGCCTGATGAGGAGAGAATACGTTTTGCGTTCTCTGACTGTATCAACGAGATATTGACAAGTTTCTGTATGGGAGACGTTGATATTGATACGCTGGAAAACCTGAATGAACTTGTCGGTCTGTTCACGGAAAAGTTCGAGTGGCATTTGAGCCTGTATGAGGCGCAGAACCTTTACCATGAGCTGCTGAAGAAGTACGGTGATACTCTCAGGAATGAGCCTGAACGACTGCGTAATGCCCTGTACGTTCTGGGACATGAGCTGAAGTTTGCGGACGAGATTTTGGGAGTGCTGAAGGGATAATATAATTGCTCCCTCTCCTGAACGAATGGGGGAGGGAGAATTTTTTGTTGAGCTATTTCTTCATGAACTCTGCGCCAACATGCCAAGCCCGAGCTATTTCCTTCCCGGCGGTGTAATACGTATTCCTGTACTGGTCGAACATTATTGCATTGAGCTTCGAGGCATCAACTTTGCCCTTCTCATCGAGTACCTTATCATCAGCAACTACATTAACGATAGTCCCAATGACACGGATTTCGCCGAACATTTCTACGGCTTCCTCAAGTTTGCACTCCATTGTGAGCGGGAACTCCTCAATTACTGGAGCGTCAACGTGTTCACTCTTTACGGCATGAAGTCCTGTACGCTCGAACTTGTCAGCCATAGTGTTTCCGCTTGCTGTTCCGAGAAAGTCTGCTTCTTTGATGTGCGCTTCATCGGCGAGTGCTACGGTGTAGGCTTTCTTTGCGCGAATGTTCTTGAGTGTCTTGCGTTCGGGAGCAAGGTAAAGGGCTATCTTGTCCATTCCGCATATGCTGCCCCAAGCTACATTCATTACGTCAACTTTCCCGTCTTCCCCGTAAGTCGCGACCATCAAAACGGGCATAGGAAACATTGCAGGCAGAGATCCTAAATCTTTGCGCATTATTGTGTTGCGTCTCCTTTATGTTTGTGATGATTATATTATGCCAAACGTGTCAAGTTTTCAGTCGGCGAAAGTAGTTCACTGCAAATTCATGATATATAATTCTCTCATCACCTTACTGAAAGAAGGTAAACCCAAAAAATGCCGATACTCTCTGCCCTGTCCACAATCCTTAAAGACACCGAAGCAGTTTTCACTAATGCAGGATACTCGTCCTTCAAAATTGAAGCTCATGTAGTATGTGCAACAGTCCTTATCATATTGTTGCACCAGCAGCAAAATTCCTCAGACCAGACTGAAGCCCGCGTAGTATGGAGCCGCCTCCTCTTTGTCCAGATACTATACTGCATAGCCGGAATAATCCGTGTGCTTGTTGACGTGAACATAATCCCGAAAAATTATGCCTCACAGTACTTTGCCGCCGCATTGTCTTTCGGGCTTTTCGGCGCAATGTGCTGGCTCGTCTTCATGTACACGGAAATCTACCAGAACTCCGAAATCATGAAGTCAAAGCGTTTCAGGTTCATTGCCGCAATTCCGTTTGTCCTCAACATTCTAATACTCGCTGTTTCAGGGTTCTTTCCGGGACTTTTTGCTGACTTTGCAGGGAGAACATACTCAAAGTGTACGCTTTATCCTCTTGTTACGATGATAAATTTTGCCTATCCTGTAGCCGCTGTTTTCTTTTCCGTGAGAAGGCGAAAAAAAATGAACCGTTACGAGCGCGAAACAGTTCCGGCAATGGCTACGTATCCTGCGTTTTTCATGATAAGCGGCCCTCTTCAGGATATTAACTGGCGAGTTCCTTTCCTGTGCTACATGATAGTTATCTCTGACATATTCGTATACATGTCATATGCTGACAGTCTCGTATCTATTGACCCGCTCACTAAAATTCCGAACAGGAACGCTCTCATGCAAAAACTTTCCGAACGTTTCAAAGTCGGGGATCATGACATACTCCACATATTTGCGGTTGATGTTGAGGCATTAGGGAGGATAAATTCAAACTACGGTAGAAGTGAGGGCGACAGGGTGCTAATCCTCATTGCCTGTGCGCTTAGGAAGTTCAGCCGTGATGAGCACAAATGCGATATGTTCAGGTATTACGGTGATGAGTTCATACTTGTTGCAGATATACAGAACGAGGAGGAACGTGAAATTTTCACCGAGCGTATACGAAACTATGTCAGCAATGCCGCAATGGCCGTGAAACTCCCCTATCACGTCAAAATCGCAATAGGCTGGGCGAAATATGAACCTTACAGCAAGACTGAGACTATCTCAGGGCTTATTGATGAGGCTGACCGTGTAATGAACGAGGTGAAGGAGCAGAGGAGTTTCCAGACGATTTGGCACAATGTGTAGAGAGCAAAAAAAGTTCTCTCAGTGATGATACTTGAAGGGTAAATTTGAGGAAGCACGCCTGCGAAACAATTACAATGTGTTACTTCTTGCTAATGAATGTTAATGCTCCCAAGACAGTGAGCCAAATAATTTCTGCCCCTGCCTCATACCCTCCGCTTGATGAACTTGTGCCTTGCGTTCCTGTATTAGTGGTATCAGGAGTATCACCATTCCGTTCGATTTTGTCTAACGTGTCGAAGACATGTAGTGCTCCTCCTAAAGTCCCTGGCACATTTAATAGTACGTCATAGCCAATAACGTAAATGGGGTGTCCATACGGGTAAAGTTCCCTGCAGCCACTTTCTATAAACCAGTAAATGTTATAATAATTTTTAAGGACAGTAAATGGAGAGTCGGATATTTCGCCAATTAACGTACCCATGTAAATCACAGCGTTACGAGGTGATAGATACGCATAATTGTTTCTTGCTGTCCTTGATTCAAGACACCCCGCTATTACTCAGCAAAAATACATGGTATGTTTATGTCCGTTCGTTCATCAAAAATTTTCGCGCGAATACCCCTGGCTTTAGCTATGTGAAGGAAGCTCATATTCTTTTTTCATAATAATTTCTCGCTAAAATACCTATTTTTTCAGTGATAGATTAGTACGTTGCATGTTCATGTGGCTTAGTATTCTTTGACGACACTATCTAGTTAATTTCTGTAGGTTGCTGAATTTTAGTGGCCTACTTAGGATCTGGTGGAGAAATCCGTAGGGGTTCAAGTCCCCTCCTCCGCACCGTATTTTCCCTTAGTTGTATTTTTAATATTCTGTTATAATACTCTTCATAATTTCCTATATTTACAACTCAGTCTTACAGAGATTAATACGCATACAGAAAGGCGGATTGTTCGGGTATGAAATTCGGCTGTAATTATTCGTTCTGGCAAAATACTTGGGACTTCACTATCCCTCAGTATCTCGAAATGACAGAGAGATTTTCACACATAGGCTTTGATGTCCTCGAAATCAGCGCAGACCATCTATACCACATGTCAGACTCCGACATCGCAGCACTGAAAGCACAGGGCGAAAAGTGCAACATTCTCTTCTCCGTAAACTCAGGCCCAGCTAAAGAATATGACCTCGCTTCACCCGATGAGGCTGTGAGAAAGAACGGCATAGCATACTTCAGCAAGATATTTGCCAACATGGACAAGCTGAATACCCGCATACTTATCGGCGCAATATATTCATTCTGGCCTACAGATTTCGTCGGCTCTGACAAAAAGCCCGAATACTGGGAGCGCAGCATTGAGAGCCTGAAAGTTGTCGGCGATGACGCGGCAAAGTACGGGATAACTATAGCCCTTGAAGTCCTGAACCGCAACGAGA
This sequence comes from uncultured Fretibacterium sp., assembly GCA_937892105.1. The sequence goes on from CALAUZ010000299.1 coordinate 10,625, forward strand.
GCTTCATACTTAATGACTGCAACGAGGCAAAAGAGTTCTGCAAGCGCATAGGCAGGGACAACGTAAAAATATTGCTTGACACTTACCACATGAACATCGAGGAAGATAACATGTTCGACGCAATAAGAAGCGCAGGAAGCCAGCTCGCTCATGTCCACGTCGGCGAAAGCAACAGAAAACTTCCAGGAATGAGCAATAGTATAGACTGGAAGGAGTTTGGAAAGGCTCTCAGGGATATAAATTATCAGGGCTATGTCGTAATGGAACCGTTCATGCTTGCAGGCGGAGAAGTCGGAAGGGATTGCAGAGTATTCCGTGATTTGAGCAATGGTGCAAGCCCAGAGAAAATGACCGAGTACATCACTAACTCGCTTCAGTATCTCAGAAAGTGCTGCTTAGGCTAAGGGAGCATAAATTATGGCTGAAATAGTTATAATGGGCGAACTTCTCGTTGAGATAATGAGGCCAAAGGAAGATATACCGCTTTACCAGTCCGATTACTTCAGAGGGCCATTCCCCAGCGGTGCGCCAGGAATATTCATCAGTACTGCGGCAAGACTTGGACATTCCACAGCAATAATCAGCGGCGTCGGCAATGACGATTTCGGCGAGAACATCATGCGCAGACTCAAACATGACGGCGTTGATGTCAGCAGGGTAATAATTCCGGAGGACGGTCATACGGGTATAGCGTTCGTTACGTACTTTGCAGACGGTGAGAGGAAATTCCTTTTCTACATGGATAACTCGCCGTGCATAAAGGCAAAAGCTCCGGAGAGTATGTCGGGCTTTGAGGATACTAAGTACATGCATATAATGGGCTGTTCTCTGATGGCTGACGTGAATTTCGCTAAGGAAATCATGAAGTTTATGAATATGCTCAAATCTCACGGCGTTAAAATCAGCTTTGACCCTAATGTAAGGCTTGAAATGCTGAAGGATAGAGCTGTCCTCGATATGCTTCAGGAAGTATTCAAAAATTCTTCAATACTTATGCCTGGCGTGTCCGAGCTGAAGATGTTTACGGGCAAGGAGGACATTAACGAGGCAATAAAGGCAGTGTTCGAGAACCCAAGCCTTGAGATTCTCGTCCTCAAGAATGGCTCAAAGGGCTCACAGATATATACGCGCAAGGGGCTCGAAGTCGAACAGCCAATATATAAAGTGGTTCAGGAAGATGCTACGGGTGCAGGAGACAGCTATGACGCTGCGTTCATTTGCGGTCTTGCTGAGGGGAAGAGCCTCGCTGATGCCGCGAAAATGGGAGCTGCTGCCGGTGCCCTTAATGCCGCTGCTTTCGGGCCGATGGAAGGGAAAATATCACCTGAGACAATCAGGGAAATTATAGAGAGGGGATAACGCCCCCTATGAGTGAGACATACAAACTTGAACTTAAAGGTATATGCAAGTCGTTTCCTGGCGTTAAGGCACTCGACAATGTGAATATTGCGCTGCGAAAGGGAACAGTTCATGCAATTATGGGTGAGAACGGCGCGGGAAAGTCCACGCTGATGAAGATAATCAACGGTCTCTACAAGAGAGACAGCGGTACAGTACTTCTTGACGGAAAGGAAGTTGTTTTCTCCGGCCCTATGGAGTCTCAGGCAGCAGGTATAGCTATGATATATCAGGAGCTGAATTACTTTGCCGAGCTTACTGTCGCGGAGAACATCTTCATGAAGCGTCAGCCCGTGAAACATGGCCTAGTCGATTGGCGGAAAATGTACGATGAAGCCGGTAAAATCCTGAATGCCAACAAAATGGACGACATAGACCCCCACACTAAACTGAAAGACCTTCCCATTGCGGCAATACAAATGCTCGAAATCGTCAAGGCTGTGGCGTTCAAAGCGCAGGTTATCATCATGGACGAGCCTACATCATCAATTTCGGACCGTGAAGTAGCATTCCTTTTCGACACAATAAGAAGGCTCAAGAAGGACGGTATCAGCTTCCTTTACATCAGCCACAAGATAGATGAGATATTCCAGATAGCAGACGACATAACGATAATACGCGACGGTCAGACCATAACAAGCGGCCCTGTATCGGACTTCACTGAAGACAAGATTATCGCTCACATGGTGGGACGCGAAATAGGCAATATATATCCCAAAGTCCACGTTGATGCGGGAGACATAGCGTTTGAGTGCCGTAACCTTTGCACTGAGGGAATGTTCGAGGATATATCGTTCCATGTAAGGAAGGGCGAGATTGTAGGCATGGAAGGTCTTGTAGGTGCAGGACGCAGTGAAGTATGCCGCGCAATTTTCGGCCTTGATCCTCTGGAGAAGGGCGAAATATTCATCGCGGGCAGAAAGTATGACCCTAAGGACGTTACTCACGGAATACAGGAAGGTATACTTATGGTAACGGAAGACAGAAAGAAAGAGGGCATATTTGGTGTCAGGCCATGCCGCGAGAACATAACAGTTACAAGCCACAGGGTCAGGCCGGGCTGGTTCATGAACCTGAAACGCGAACGAGAAGAAGCTGTGGAGATGTCAAAGCGTCTTAACGTAAGGTTTGCAGGGATTGAGACACCTATACAGTCTCTTTCGGGCGGAAATCAGCAGAAGGTAATACTTGCCCGATGGCTGATGATTGCCAGCAAGCTGTTGATACTTGATGAGCCTACGCGCGGAATTGATGTCGGTGCAAAACTGGAAATATATAACATAATGACGGATCTGGTAAAGCAGGGTTATGCAATACTAATGATTTCATCGGAACTGCCTGAACTTTTGGGAATGTGCGACCGCCTTTATGTGATGAGTCAGGGACGAATGGCAGGAGAGCTTAAACGCGATGAGTTCTCGCAGGATAGAATTATGCAAATGGCTGTGAGCAGTCTGGACAAATAAATTCACTTGGAGGCCGCAAATGGAATCAACAAAAAGTATTAACTGGCGCAACTATTCACTCATCATCATATTATTCGCTATGATGGTAGGGTGTTCCCTTCTCTCTCCTAACTTTCTCAGTTCACGAAACATATCCAACATATTGAAACAGGTCAGCATAGTAACTATATGTGCTTTTGCTCAGGGAATGATAATCATAAGCGGAGGCATTGACCTTTCAATAGGCTATCTCGCAGGAATGTCGGGAAGTTTCGCATGTGCCGCGTACATTGCAACCGGAAACCTTCTCGTTGCGTTCGTGTTCGGTATGTTACTTGGCGCGGTTGTCGGAGGGATTAACGGGCTTTTCGTTGCACACTTCAAGCTGCCGCCATTCATTGTTACGCTGGCAATGCAGACAGTGTGTTTCGGGGCAATAAATCTTTACACTAAGGGACAAAATATCTACAAGATAGGCAAGTTTAACGTTCTTGGACAGGGTACGTTGTTTGGCTTTCTGCCCGTAACGGTGGCGTTCATGCTTGTTATGCTGCTGATTACGCACATACTCCTGAAGTACTCAAAGTTTGGGCGTTACCTTTATGCCATCGGCGGAAACTCTGAGGCTGCAAACGCGGCAGGTATTCAGGTGGAAAAAGTGAAGTGGGCAATCTACATCATCTCAGGAATTTTCGCGGCTGTTGCAGGAATGGTCATGATGGGGCGTCTCAACGCTGGAATGCCCGGCGAGGGACGCGGCTTCGAGACTGACGCAATAACTGCAACGGTAATCGGCGGAACCAGTTTTGCGGGAGGAGCCGGCTCTGCGTTCGGAACGTTCATAGGATCTGTGATTATAGGTGTTCTAAGCAACATAATGAACCTTGTAGGCGTTGACTCTTATGTCCAGATGATAGTGAAGGGATTAATAATCGTTCTTGCTGTTCTCGCTGACAGCCTTTCCAAACAGCAAAGGACAGGTGTAAGAATAATGCAGGTCAAGAAGCAGTAAATCACTCTCCGTAAAAGCCGGAGATGATGAATAAATATATTTAAGGGGGAAAAGTTTTATCATGAGCAAAAAGTTAGTTGCATTGCTGTTGAGCGTAGTGTTGGTTTGCGGTGTCCTTGCAGGTTCGGGGCTTGCGGCGGACAAGAAATTCAAGGTCGCGTTCCTTCCCACAGATATGTCGATGACATTCGCGTCATGGCTTGCCGATGAACTCAATAAGGCATTCGCGGCATATCCCGATATGGAGCTGACCACGATTGACAGCAAGAACGTCCTCAATGACCAGATTTCCAACATGGAAAACTGCATGACACAGGGCTATGATTACGTCATTCTGCTTCCGATTGACCCCGAAGCTGAAGATCCATATGTCGAGGGCTACATTAACGAAGGTACTCCCTTCATGATGATTAACCTTGACGACCTGAAAGTCGAGAAGGCTTCAAGCGTAATCGCAAATCCCTATGACTTGGGGACAGTTGTATCACAGTACGCAAAGACGCTGCTGAAGGACGATGCTAAAGTCGTAGTGCTTTTAGGGCCTTCCGGAAACACTGACTCAATCGAGAGAAGACATGCATATCAGGACGTAATTTTCAGCAAGACGAACGTCAAGATACTTGAAGAGCAGATCGGCGACTGGGAGAAGTCAAAGGGTCTTAACTTCATGAACGACTGGCTTCAGAAGTACGGCAACGAGGGAATTGACGCTGTACTTTCCATGAATGACGCAATGGCAATCGGAGCATTCGAGGCAGCAAAAGACGCGGGCGCAAAGAATATCCTTTTCTTCGGCGTTGACGGACTTGCAGACGCGGCACTCTCAATCACTGAAGGCGGACTTACAGCTTCAGCACTTCAGGACGCTAAGGTAATGGCAGAAGAGGCAGCCAGAGTTGTACATGACGTTCTTACGAAGAAGAACACTGCGGGTTTCGAGAAGGTACAGATACCCGTAACGCTCATCACTAAGGACAATGCACCCGAATTTGTGGAGAGATATACAAAGAACGGAATGCTGAAGTAATCGGGAGGCTTAACAACAGTTAGGAAAAACTTATAAAACAGTTATAAAGCATTAGGAAATTTATAATTTTATGAAGGGAGGAAAAACCGCTTACAGGAAATTTAGTAAATTAGCTTTTATTTCTAAATTAACTCATGGAATATAATTTCTCTCATTGGTGAGCCTTTGAGAACTGGACATTGTCCGTTGGGCGAAGAAAAGAGAAAAAAGTTAAAGGTTTCGTCTGTAAAATGTGCAACCATCAATGAGCAAGGAAATTATGTACCGATACGTTAGTCGGGAATTGAAGCCTTCGGAGCGTTACACCAAACGTTAGTAGCATTAGCGAAAGCGGACGCGTGGAACAAGGAAGGGAACATAAAAGTTAATTTATAACTTTTTATAAGTTTTCTGTAACGGCATAAACACAAGTGAAACAGGCAATATTAACATCGAAGGAAACGATAACATTCAGCGAGACAGATAAACCCGTTCCTTCAGATAATGAAGTGCTTGTGAAGGTCAAGAACGTAGGCATTTGCGGTTCAGACATTCACGCATACTACGGAGCGCACCCGTTCATGTCGTTCCCTATAAGGCTCGGCCATGAAGCATCGGGGCAGGTTCTCTCGTGGGGAAGGAACGTCAAGGGCTTCCATGAGGGCGAAATCGTAACCTACATGCCTCAGTTATGGTGCGGACACTGCCACCCCTGCACGCATGGACGCTACAACATCTGCGAGACGCTTGAAGTAATCGGCTGTCAGACACCTGGTGCAGCCTGCGAGTATTTCTGCATTCCCGACTATCTGGTGAAGAAGGCTCCTGCACAACTCGATGCACAGCTTGCAGCAACAGTTGAACCTGCGGCTGTAGGACTTCATGCGGTGAGGCGCGCCTACAACGGAAGCGTCAAGGGAATGAATGTTGTCGTCATGGGTGCAGGAACAATCGGGAACGTTACGGCACAGTCGGCAATGGCAGAAGGTGCAAAGAGCGTACTTATCACTGACTTGTCTGATGCAAGGCTGAAGTTTGCACAAGAGAAGTGCGGTATCCCTCACATTGCCAACACTGGAGCTGTTACTCTCGGCGACGCTGTAGCTGAAGCATTCGGCAATGAGGGTGCTGATGTATTCTTTGAGTGCGTTGGTGTAGGTGCTACGGTGAACTCTGCAATAGAGTGCGCGAGGAAGGGTACTGACATTGTTATCGTTGGTGTGTACGGAAAGAACCCCGTTGTGAATATGGCATGGGTTCAGGACAGGGAATTCCGCCTCATCGGTGCGTTGATGTACACTGAGAAGGACTTTCAGGACACCATAGACTACATGGCCGCCGGAAAAATCAACATGAGGCCGTTAATCTCCAAAGTGTTCCCGTTTGAACAGTATGGCGATGCGTTCAAGTACATCGAGAACAACAAGGATACAACCCTCAAGGTACTTCTTGAAGTCTAAAAATTTAGAATGCCAGTTGATGAAGCCCTGTTAAGGAAATACTTGCGGGGCTTCATTTTTTGCTGAAATGCTGAAATGAAAGGAGAAAGATTTTCATAATGAGAAATCCACTGCTTGCTATCTCAGAACGCAGAAAATCAGGAATACACGCCGGAATACCATCATACTGCACGGCCAATGAACTTGCTATTGAGGCTGTCCTCGAACAGGGAAAGCGTTTCGACTCGCCAATACTCATAGAGGGGACAGCAAACCAGATTAACCAGTTCGGAGGCTACACGGGAATGAAGCCCGCAGACTTCAGGGACTATGTATACGCCATTGCTGACAGGGTGAACTTTGACCGCGACAAAATCATTCTCGGCGGGGATCACATGGGTCCGCTGGTGTGGTCGGATTTGCCGGAAGCTGAAGCAATGAGCAGATCCCGTGAACTTGTGAGGCTGTGTGTTCTTGCAGGTTTCAGGAAGATACACATAGATACAAGCATGAAGGTTGCCGATGATCCGCTGAATGAGCGTCTCAGTGATGATGTTATAGCCGAGAGAGGGGCAATATTGCTTGAGGAGTGCGAGAAGGCGTATCAGGAACTCCGAAAATCCCAGCCTAATGCTCTGCGTCCAGTCTACATAATAGGCAGTGAAGTGCCAATACCGGGAGGCTCTCAGGAAGAGGAAGACAGACTTCTGGTTACAAGCCCTGAAGATTTCGAGAGGACGCTGGTAACTTACAAGCGAAAATTTGAGGAGCATGGAATATCTGACAGATGGCAGGACGTTATAGCAGTTGTTGTGCAGCCTGGCGTAGAGTTTGGGGACAAGGATATTCACATGTATGACAGACAGGCAGCAAAGGTTCTGGCTTCGACATTGAAGAAGTATCCTGGTTTCGTCTTCGAGGGACATTCAACAGACTATCAGCCGCCGGAAAAGTTGAGAGAGATGGTTGCTGACGGGATAGCAATCCTCAAGGTAGGGCCGGCATTGACATTTGCGCTGCGCGAGGGACTTTTCGCACTTAGCATGATAGAGCGTGAGTTAGTGCCGGAAGGTCAGAGGGCGAATTTCATTGAGACACTTGAAGCGGTTATGCTCGCTAACCCTAAGAACTGGCAGAAACACTATCATGGTTCAGACGCTGAGAAGTACATTGCCCGAAAGTACAGCTATTCCGACAGATGCAGGTACTATTTCAGCCTTCCCGAAATCAAATCCGCAATCGCAAAGTTATTCGCCAACATCGACAGTACAGATGTCCCAGCCGGTATGTTAAGACAGTATATGCCCAGACAGTATCAGCGTGTCAGGGACGGTAAACTAGCCATGAAAGCGTCAGCATTGGCCAAAGACTGCGTAGTAGCTCTTTGTGAGGATTATAATTACGCGGCAAGTATAAAGCTCTACGACTAGGAGGAATAATATTGCTTGTAACTTCAAGAGAACTTCTCGCGGACGCTCAGAGTAAAAGCTATGCTGTAGGAGCGTTCAATGTCGAGAACATGGAGATGGTTCTGGCAGTAATTCAGGCTGCCGAAGAGACAAAATCGCCCGTAATTCTTCAGACAACGCCAGGAACTGTGAAATACGCCGGAATAGAGATGTACGCCGCAAACATGAGGACTGCTGCGGAAAGGTCAAACGTTCCGGTAGCCTGCCATCTGGATCACGGTAATTCTTTCGGGATAGCTGCCAGAGCATTCAGGGCAGGTTATACGTCAATCATGATAGACGGGAGCAAGCTGGACTTTGAGGATAACATATCGCTAACGAAGTCAGTTGTTGAAATGTGCCATGCCGGAAATATACCTGTTGAGGCGGAACTTGGACGTGTTGGCGGAAAGGAAGACAACCTCGACAACTCAAAGACTAATAACCCCTACACTAACCCGCAGGAAGCCGCAGAGTTTGTTGCACGCTCGGAATGTGATTTTCTGGCTGTTGCTATAGGGACTGCTCACGGTGTTTACAAGGGTACTCCGCAGATAAACTTTGATGTTCTTGGGAAAATCAGGGAACTTGTCAGCATACCTTTGGTTCTTCACGGGACTTCCGGTGTTCCAGATGAGCAGGTTGTTCACTGTGTGAAAATGGGAATGTGCAAGGTCAATTATGCCACAGACTTGCGTATTGCTTACACTTATGGTGTTAAGAGGTACATGCAGGAAAATCCTGGAGTATTTGACCCCAAAAAGTATGGAGCTTGCGGAATTGAAGAGGTCAAGAAATATGTTGTAGGAAGAATGAAAGTAATAGGAAGCTGCGGTAAAGCATAAAGCTACATGTCCGAAACGTTCTCCAGAAAATTAATGATGCAGGGGGAGTGTTGCGCCGAAAACGGTGTGCGCTCCCTTATGTATTTATGGAGCGTGTCTACGTCCTATGTCTTAAGGCAGGGGGTTTTTGATGATATTATTATTGCGAGAAGGAGGCGTGTAACTATTGGACAGCGTTATTGAGTGGCTGAAAGAAGCAAGAGGAGAAATAATTGCCGGGTTAGTGCTTGCGTTGCTGGGGTGGAGTAAGTATCGCGCGTTCGTGAAAATGTAAAGGCTGAAGAAAGAACTCGAAGGGATTGAGAATGAGATGTTCAAGTTTGACAATACCGAGAAGGAAATTCCCACGATGAGTAATAAAGATTTCCTGGAACTATGCAAATCCAGGCTATGTCCAAAAAGTTGAAGAAGCAATAATGGACGGCGTAAACGTCAATACTAGGGATAATACTTGCACTACGGTTTTAATGTCAGCATCGCAGAACGGCCAAGCGAAGGTCGCTGAATTACTCCTGAAATATGGCACTGACATAAACGCTAAAGACTTTCGAGGCGGAACGGCTTTAATTGGTAGTGGCTCTAAAGAGTTGTTGATATCGCATCATTGCAGTCAGCATAAGGTTAAATTGAAAACTAACAACACTTTTGCGACTCTACCCTTTAATGTGGGCATAAAACTACGGCCACGCAGAAACCGCCGACATTCTGCGCAAATACGGCGCAAAAGAGTAAAAGGCAAACGTTAAAGCTTTACGTCCGGCACATTCTCCAGAAACCTCATGATATAGGGCAGTGCCGCACCTATCGTTATGTTGTGAGAAGGCATCTTGCTCTGTAGTATGAAGTCCCGCCCTTCCGCAAACGGTGTATGCTCCCTCACATGGCCATACAGGATATCTATATCTTCCTCCGTGAAGTATGGCGCAAGGTGTCCTCCCAAAATATACTTCGTGTCAGCAACAAGATGAAGATCCGCAATCAGCCTCCCCAAATACTTCAGAAATTCCAGCCACCTTCCAGACGCTTCCGCCTCATCGCTCCGAACAAGCCGGAAAAATTCATCGGGTTCATCATCTCTCAGCAGCGCAACCTTTGAGCATACGGTCTCGTAACACCCTCTCTTCCCGCAATAGCATAATTCCCCGCCGGAACTTGCCGTAATATGCTCGAACGTCGAAGAGTGCCTGTGAATGCCGCTGAGTATTCTTCGGTCTGCAATTAACGCACCTCCTAAGTGTTCGCTCATTGAGAGATAGATCGCCGATTTAAGCTCAGGTGATACCCACAGTTCAGACAACGCCGCACTGTCAGGTTCATGCACAAACTTGCAGGGGTAATTCAGCCTGTCCGCAAAAACATCAATCTTCAGCCCAGTACATTTCAGTATCTCACCATAAATCACCGTTCCTCCGTCCTCAGATACAAGTCCCTGAATTGCTATGCCTATCCCTAATATTCTGGTTTCAGGGTCTCCAATCCCTAGCGAAGAAATAAACTCCTTAACCTTCCCGCTTATGCGTTCGTAATATTCCGGGCTGTTGCTGTATTCTGTGAGAAATTTTGCACACTTCAATGCATGGCCGTAAAGATCTATCACTATGATTGTAACCGTGTGTTTCAGAATTTCAATGCCAAGTGCTATCCTGTAATCTGAAGTTATCGACCACGTTACGGATTTTCGTCCGGGCTGTCCGGCTTCAAGAAGTCCGCTCCTGTATATCAGTCCGTCTTTCTCCATTGCCGAGAGATTTCCCGATACCGTTGGACGGCTCATCTTCAGCGCGCGCGAAATGTCCTGCTGTGATACTTGTTCTCCTTTACGGCTGTATATATATTCGTAGATTATATGCCTGTTTGTACGCTTTATCTGTTCAAGCGTTATTCGTCTCGTCAACCTTCTCACTCCTGTTGCATATTTTAGCTTTTATTTCACTGTTGACAAAATAAGCCTTACCAGTTAAATTATGACAATCCATTTTACATAATTATTTTTTACATACAATCGCTTCGTAACCGCTTAAAGTATATTAAGGAGGTTTTCATCTTGGGCATTATCGAGAAAATGCGTCTTGACGGCAAGAAAGGCTTTGTTACAGGCGCAGCAAGAGGTATAGGCAAATGCACTGCAACTGCATTCGCTGAGGCGGGCGCAGATGTTGCAATAGTCGATATGGACATTGCAGAGGCAGAGAAAACCGCAAAGGAAATTGCAGAGGCTACAGGCCGCAAGGTCATTGCAATAAAGTGCGATGTTACTGACGAAGCACAGGTTCAGGCTATGGTCGATAAGGTTGTTGCCGAGCTTGGAGGATTGGACTTCTGCCACGCAAACGCAGGAATTTGCATCAATGCTCCCGCTGATGAAATGACATATGCCCAGTGGAAGAAGAACATTGACGTGAACCTAAACAGCGTGTTCCTCACTGACACGATTGCAGGGAAATACATGCTGGCTCACGGCGGCGGCTCAATCATCAATACTGCCTCAATGTCCGCACACATCGTCAACGTTCCACAGCCGCAATGCGCGTACAATGCCTCGAAAGCAGGGGTAATCCAGCTCACAAAGTCTCTCGCTGTCGAATGGGCAAAACGCGGTGTCCGTGTAAACTCAATCAGTCCAGGCTACATCGGCACAGACCTCACACTCAGTTCCGAGTTCCTGAAGCCGTTAATCGCAAAGTGGAACGAACTTTCTCCCATCGGAAGGCTCGGAAAACCTGAAGAACTCGAATCAATCTGCGTATATCTGGCCGGAGATACCAGCACTTTCACGACAGGTGCGGATTTCGGTCTTGACGGAGCATTCACCTGCTTCTAGGCTTTAACGTCCTCATGAATGGGCGTTGCAGTATATATCACAAAAAGGAGTTATCAGTATGAAAAAGTTTGCAGCAATTCTTTCACTCGTAATGCTTCTCGCGCTCCCCGTCTGCGCAATGGCCGCCGATACCAGCAAGACCGAAGGCGTTCAGGCAAATCCGGAGTTCTACTCAAAGGCTGACTTCAGCGTTCTCAAGGGCAAAAAGCTCGGCATAACAATTCAGTCCCTCCAGAATGCTTACTGGGCAGGCGTTATGACAGCTCTCGGCGAAATTCTCCAGGCTGCTGGTGCTGAGTACACAATCGTAGGCTGCAATGACAGCTCCGCAACCCAGATCGCTCAGATCGAAAACTTCGTGTCGGCAGGCTGCGATCTCATCATGGTTCACCCTTCAGACGCAAACGCAGTTGAGGACGCTTGTGCAGAGGCACGCAACTTCGGCATTAAGGTTATGTGCTGGGACGACCCGATGACAAACACCGATGCTAACTGGATACTCAGCAATACAGATTTGGGAATTGCAATCGGTGAGCTTGCGGCAGACTTCATCAACCAGCATTACAGCGCAGAGAAGAAGGCAGAAGTTACGATAATCGGCTATCCTCAGACAGTTATTCTCCTTGAGCGCGAAAATGGGATTAAGATTGGACTTGAGAACAAAGCAGCAGGAAAGTATGACATCGTAGCGACAACAGCCGCAATCGAGGCAAATCTTGCTCAGGACGCAATGGACTCAATCCTTCAGGCCCACCCCAACTGCCGCGTTGTAACAGGCATCGGCGCAGGCGCAATGATTGGTGCTGACGAGGCACTGCAGATTGCAACTGGCGGAAATATTCCTGATGACATGGGCGTATTCACGACAGACGTAACGAAGCAGCAGCTTGGACAGCTTGCAGACCCGACATACCCTGCGAAGGGCATAATCGGTTTCGAGGGTTCTGACGAGGATACAGGCAGGGCTTGCGCGTCAATGTTCGCACTCATACTCGGCAACAACATAACTGCGAAAAACGTGTTCAGGGGAGTAGCTCCTATCACAGCTGATAACGTCAGCAAGATAATGGCAGGAATGAAGTAGAAATCATGAAGATTTGCGGGCTTCCCGGATTTAAGCGGGAGGCTCGTTTTATGAGTAACAGGAGGTGTAATAATGGCAGAAGATTATGTGCTTGAACTTGAACATATCAGGAAAGAATATCCAGGAGTTGTGGCACTGAAAGACGTAACACTTCAGCTTAGGCGCGGAGAAATTTTAGGGCTTATCGGCGAAAACGGGGCAGGAAAATCTACCCTCATAAAGTGCTGTTCAGGAGCAGTAATCCCAACGTCAGGCAAGATTAAGATTAACGGCAAGGAATTTGACCGCATGTCCCCCCAGCTTGCGGCTGAAAATGGAATAGCGATAATCTATCAGGAGTTCAACAACGTTGGCGAACTTTCTGCGGCTGAAAACATGTTCTTGGGCCGTCCAATCCTCAAGAAAAACGGTATAGTAATTGACCGCAAAGCAATGGAGGCTGAGGCGACAAAGGCATTTGAACAGCTTGACATAAAGATTAACCCTGCCGAATTGGTCAAGAATTTATCCGTAGGCTATCAGCAGATGGTTGAAATCGCGAAGGCCATTCAGCAGAACGCACAGGTTCTCATAATGGACGAACCCAGCGCGCCATTGACGACTAAGGAAGTCGAGAGCATGTTCAAGGTTGTCGAGCTTCTGAAGTCTAGGGGAGTGTCGATAATCTACATTTCACACAGGCTTGAAGAGATATTCAGGCTGTCTGACCGTATCGAAGTCATCAGGGACGGCGAATATGTTGACACACTCATAACCGACAAAGACCCCGCAACAATACCGCACCAGGTTGACGAGTTGATAAAACTCATGGTAGGCCGCGAAATGACCCAGAAATACCCGCCGCGAAAACCCTGCATACGTGATGAGGTTGTTCTCGAACTTCAGCATGTATACGGCAATGGCGATGAGGACATATCGTTCAAAGTACACGCCGGAGAGGTTTTAGGATTGGGCGGACTTGTCGGAGCTGGAAGGACTGAGATTGCACAGGTGATTTTCGGTTCGAGGCCGAAAGACAGCGGAAAGATTATTTTCATGGGCAGGGAAATCAATCCGCAATCCCCGCGTCAGGCAATAGATTACGGGATAGCACTGCTTCCGGAAGACAGAAAGAGACATGGCGCACTCCTCACCAATTCCATCAAGAACAATATTGCCATGCCTATTTACGAGCGTATCTCAAAGGCAAGCGTCATTGATGCGAAAGTTGAACACTCAACAGCAGAAAAATACCGTGAGGATATACAGATTAAGTGTCCAAGCATTCACCAGCTTGTGAAGAATTTGTCCGGCGGGAACCAGCAGAAAGTTATTCTCGGAAAATGGCTGGCCGCAAATTCAAAGCTGATAATCTTTGACGAGCCTACAAGAGGAATTGACGTAGGTGCAAAGTATGAAATATACAAGCTGATTAATGACCTCGTTGAAGACGGCGTTGCAATCCTCATGATTTCGTCAGAGATGGAAGAGTTAATCGGCATGTCGGACAGAATAGTAGTTCTTGCGGAAAACAAGATGATGGGTGAGCTTCAGAAGGACGAGTTCAACGCAGACACGATAATGTCATACGCATCGGGAGTAGTTCCTGAGAGCAAGAAGGAGGCAGTCTAAACTATGCAGGAAAACAAATTCGCAGCGGTATTCAAGCAGAACGCAATATGGCTTGTGTTTATTGTTGAGATAGCTATATTCGCGTACTTCAACCCCAAGTTTCTCGGACTGGCAAACATCGTCAACATCTCGCGCCAGGTTTCGTATTACGGCATAGCGTCAATAGGTATGACGTTCGTTATTCTTATTGCAGGAATTGACCTTTCCATAGGTTCAATTATCGCTCTGGTCAACGTTGTATGCGCCTATCTCATGATGAATATGGGCTGGAATATGTGGCTTGCCATTCTCATTTCCATTCTTATGGCAGTACTCATCGGCGTACTCAACGGCTGGATGGTTGCGTCAATCGGTATCCCCGCAATCATAGCGACATTCGCATCGCAAACGATATTCAGGGGCTGTGCATACCTTCTTTCGGGCGGACTTCCAATTCCCGGCGTTGTCCTTGAACACCCCGCGTTCGGTTTCTTCGCCAGATGGTCGCTCAACAGATGGGACGTGTTCAAAGCAATGGGCGATGTCGGGTTAATCCCTATATGCGCAATCATCATGGTAATCTGCTTTGCTGTCGGCAGCTTCATACTCAACAAGTCATACTTTGGGCGTTACTTCTATGCTATCGGCGGAAATGAGGAAGCGTCAGAGCTTTCAGGTATCCGCGTCAACAAGATGAAGTACCTTATCTACGCGCTTTCAGGTTTCTTTGCCGGACTTGCGGGGATAGTGCTTCTTTCGCGTTCAGGTTCAGCACAGAGTACGGCGGCAATAGGCTTTGAGTTCGAGGTCATAACCTGCGTGGTATTGGGCGGTGTCTCAGTTGCCGGCGGTATCGGAAGAATGTCGGGAGTTATAGCGGGCGTTTTAATCATCGGCTCACTCAAGAGCGGAATGATAATGATGAATGTAAGCGAGTATACCCAGATGGTAGTACAGGGCTTAGTGCTTGCGGTTGCTGTCGGAATTGACTGCTTCTCGAAGAAACGCCAGGCTTCCTGACGGTGAAATTTTTGCTCCTGCTCTGAGATATGGGCGGGAGTTTTCTTTAACACCATGTATGAAATTGACGGCGCATATTCAGATTACTACCGCGAAATTGACCCCAAAAAACGCAGGATTATTCTAGGCACTCTTCCTGAGAATGATTTTGTCCGCGAACTTTATGATGACCGCTATTCCGACCACGATGGAAAGGGACGAGAGAATATAGACTGGTGGCTTTGGCGTTGCATATGCCTTCAGATATTGTACGGAAGGGGAAGTTTTTTCCGGCGTTTCAGGGACAGGGAGATTTCGGCTGTACTTCATGAATTGCGCATGCATGACAACGACGGGGCGCATTCGGCGTTCCTATACCACGAATACAGGAACGTTTGCAGGCGTTACCTTTCGACATGCAGCAGCGGCAGCTACGCAAGCAGGTTTATGGGTTTCCGTCAGGCCAGCGATGAAGAAAAAGTGCTGAGAGCCTGTGCGGATATATGGCAGATGTCAGGCGGAATTGCGAGGAAGTCAGGGAATACTGGGGCTATGAAGTTATGGATTGAGGCGTTTCATGATGAACTGATGGATTACGCTGATATTTGCAGAGACGAATACGAAAGATTAAGCAGGGAGGAGTAAACATAATGTCAACAATGGTACAGGAAGTAATGCAGGAACCTAAGAACATTATCTACAGGGACGTACCAATTCCAGAGCCGGACGCAAATCAGGTACTCGTGAAAATCAAGAAGATAGGAATATGCGGATCAGACATTCACGTCTATCACGGTACACACCCCTACACTTCATACCCGATAACGCAGGGTCATGAAGTCAGCGCGCAGGTAGTGAAGTGCGGAGAGTACGCGAAGAAGTTTAAGCCCGGCGACAGGGTTGTGCTTGAACCTCAGATAGTGTGCGGAAGATGCTATCCATGTCTTCACGGAAAGTACAATCTCTGTGAGAGCCTGAAAGTTTACGGTTTCCAGACAACAGGAACGGGCAGCGATTATTTTGTTGCTGACGAGAGGAACGTTACGGCACTTCCCGACGAACTGAGCTACTCTGACGGCGCAATGATTGAACCTCTCGCTGTTACGGTACATGCCGCAAAGAGATTTCCCGATGTAAAGGGCTGCACTGCCGCTGTTCTTGGCTGCGGGCCTATCGGAATATTGCTGATACAGTCCCTCAAGGCACTGGGTGCGGCAAAGGTAATGGCTACGGATATTTCTGACGGAAGACTTGAACTAGCAAAGAAGCTGGGAGCTGATGTTGTCGTAAACACAAAGACACATGACTACAAGCAGGCAGTTTTGGACACTTTCGGGCCGGACAAATACGATGTTGCCTATGAGTGCGCAGGAAGCGATATCACGATGGATCAGGCAATACAAAACGCACGCAAGGGAAGCACGATAATCCTTGTTGCAGTCTTCGGGAAGAAAGCCAACATCGACCTTGCAAAACTCAATGACAGTGAACTTGACCTCAATACGTCAATGATGTACAGGCATGAAGACTTTGTGGACGCAATAAGGTTTGTTCAGGAAGGCAAGATACAGTTGAAGCCGTTACGCACAGCACATTTTGCGTTCAAGGACTGGCCGAAAGCCTATGAGTACATCGACAACAACAGGGAAACAACGATGAAAATAATCGTTGACGTTGACCCTGACGAGAAGGAAGAAGCATGAAGCTGACATATAAGGGCCTGTCTGACGTTGAGGGCTGGAAGAAGGCAGGTATTGAGCTTCCTCCTTATGATCCGCAGGAACTCGCAAAGAAAACTAAGGCAAATCCTCTTTGGGTTCACTTCGGTATCGGTAACATCTTCCGCATATTCGTCGGCGGCATTGCTGACACACTCATACGCAATGGCTTAATGGACAGGGGGATAATCTGCGCTGAGACGTTCGACTATGACGTTGTGGACAAGATTTACGCCCCGTTCGACAACCTTGCTCTTGCCGTAACGCTCCATGAGGACGGGAAGACCGACAAGCGGATACTCGGTTCACTGACTGAGGCTGTAAAAGCTCCCGGAGACTGGGAGAGGCTCAAGGAGATATTCACACATTCCGGCCTTCAGATGGTTTCATTCACGATTACGGAGAAGGGTTACGCGCTTCATGGTTCGGACGGAAAGTACTTCCCGTTCGTTGAGGCAGATATGGACAATGGCCCGGAAAAACCCAAAGGCGCAATGGCTATTGTTACGGCCATGCTATACGAACGCTTCAAGACAGGCGCGGCTCCTCTTGCTCTTGTCTCAATGGATAACGTTTCCCAGAATGGCCGAAAACTCCGTGAGAGCGTCATGGAGACTGCGGAGAAGTGGCAGGAGAAAGGATTTGTTCCCGCTGATTTCGTTGCATACGTAAAGGACGAAAGCCGCGTGTCATTCCCGTGGAGCATGATAGACAAGATTACCCCCAGACCGTCGGAAGATGTCGGAAAAATGCTTGAGGATTTGGGCGTTGAGGACATGGGTATAGTCGTAACGTCAAAGAGAACGTATATTGCTCCGTTCGTGAACGCTGAAGCACCAGGCTATCTCGTTGTTGAGGACAATTTCCCCAACGGGAGGCCGCCTCTTGAGAAAGCAGGAATGTATCTCACAGACAGGAAGACGGTTAATCTTTCCGAACGCATGAAGGTAACAACCTGCCTCAACCCTATACATTCAGCGTTATGCACGTATGATATATTGCTGGGCTATGTTCTTTTTGCAGACGGTATGCATGACCCAGAATTATCGAAACTCGCAAAAACTCTCGGATATGATGAAGGGCTGCCTGTTGTTGAAGACCCAAAAATACTATCACCGAAAGCGTTTCTTGATGAGTGCATGAATGTACGCTTCCCCAATCCGTATTTAGGCGACACAAGCGCGAGGATTGCTACGGATATATCGCAGGGGCTTGCGTTCAGGTTCGGCGAGACGGTGAAGTCATGGGTTGCGCGTGAAGGTTCTGCGGAAAGGCTGAAGGCTGTTCCTCTGGCGATTGCAGGGTGGCTGAGGTATCTTCTTGGAACAGACGACAAGGGCGGGAAGTTTGAGCTTTCCCCTGATCCGTTGAACGCGGAGATGACGAAGCAGCTTGAAGGTATCGTAATCGGCAAACCTGAGACTGTTGGCGACAAACTGAAGCCCATTCTGAGCAATGCACACATATTCGGCGTTAATCTCTATGACGCTGGAATAGGCGGGAAGGTTGAGGCAATATTCCGCGATGAAGTTGCAGGTTTTGGAGTTGTGAGGGACGTGCTAAAGAAGTACCTGGCATAAAGTTTTCACGCAATAAGACATAAAAATACTGCCTGAGTGTTGAAGATTTAGTATAATCTTGCGCATTCAGGCTATTATTTTGCACATGAAGGAGTGATTTCACCATGAAAGGTATCGTACTTGCCGGAGGAAGCGGTACACGTCTTTATCCCCTTACCCTTGTAACATCAAAGCAGTTGCTTCCAGTTTATGACAAGCCGATGATATATTACCCTGTATCTATATTAATGCAGGCGAAAATCCGCGACATTCTCATAATCTCAACACCTGAAGACCTGCCTCGTTTCGAGAAATTATTGGGAGACGGTTCACGCTTCGGTGTAAATTTCGCGTACAAGGAGCAGCCCTCACCAGATGGATTAGCACAAGCCTTCATCATTGGGAAAAATTTTATCGGCCCCGACACTGTAGCAATGATACTCGGCGACAACATATTTTCCGGACAGGGGCTTGTCCGCCGTCTCAATGAGGCAGTAGGCAATGCAGAAAACGGAAAGGGCGCAACAATATTCGGTTACTATGTCGATGATCCTGAACGCTTCGGCATCGTTGAATTTGACCATCGCGGAAAAGCTGTATCAATCGAGGAAAAACCAGAACACCCAAAGAGCAATTACTGCGTTACAGGTCTCTACTTCTACGATAACAGGGTGATAGAATTTGCCGAAAGCCTGAAGCCGTCAAAGAGGGGTGAGCTTGAGATTACTGACTTGAACCGCATATATCTTGAACGCGGGGAGCTTAATGTTGAGCTTTTAGGGCAAGGTTTCACATGGCTGGATACCGGCACGCATGAAAGTCTCGCGGACGCTACTAACTTCGTGAAAACCCTTGAGACCCACCAGCACAGGAAGATAGCCTGTCTTGAGGAGATTGCGTATCTTAACGGCTGGATTTCGCGGGAACAGGTTATGACGGTTGCCGAACAGCTCAGGAAGAACCAGTACGGACAATATCTCATGGATATTCTTGAAGGGAAGTACATAGATGCAAGGTAAAATTTTCATAACGGGAGCTAATGGCCAGCTTGGACGCGATTTGGTGCATGAGCTGGCTTCACGCGGAATTGAGTGCGTTGCTTCGGACATTCAGGAGGGTTTTGCGGGTGCTGAGGAATGCCGGTATGTCCAACTCGATATCACGGACTATGATGCTGTTGAAGCGGCCATGAACGCAACACAGCCTGAGAGGGTGATACACTGTGCTGCATGGACAGCTGTTGACCCTGCGGAAGACGAACAGAACAGGCCGAAAGTCTACGCCGTAAACGTTACAGGAACGGAGAACATTGCAAGAGCCTGCGCGAAACATGGTGCAGTAATGACGTACATTAGTACTGATTATGTGTTTGACGGGACTGGCGCAAGGGCATGGAAGCCGGAAGACGAAGCGTTTTCCCCGCTGAACTATTATGGTGAGACGAAATTGCAGGGAGAACTTGCTGTGAAGAAGCACCTCCGTGATTTCTTCATCGTCAGAATTGCATGGGTATTCGGGAAAAACGGGAATAACTTTGTCCGCACAATGCTCAAAATTGCAAAGACACATGACACACTTCGAGTAGTAAATGACCAGATTGGAACGCCAACTTATACCCCTGATCTTGCGAGGCTTCTTGCTGACATGAACATGACGGATAAATTTGGCATATATCACGCAACGAATGAGGGCGGCTATATAAGCTGGTATGATTTCGCCAAAGAGATATTTGCACAGTCGGGCGTTAATGTGAATGTCATTCCTGTTGCTGCTGCTGAATACGGGCTGTCGAAGGCTAAGAGGCCGTACAATTCCCGCCTTGACAAGAGCAAACTGAAGGCTGAAGGATTTACTCCCCTTCCAGACTGGCGGGACGCATTGAGGAGGTATCTTGCAGAAAATGGGACAGATTAAGGTTGAGCATGATATTGCCGGGATTAAGGGGCTTTGCATTATCACTCCTAATGTACACGGCGACAAACGCGGCTATTTCACTGAGACGTACAACCGCAGGGACATGGCCGAAGCCGGACTGGATTACGATTTTGTTCAGGATAACCAGAGCAGCAGCACAAAAGGAGTGTTGAGGGGGCTTCATTTCCAGATACATTACCCTCAGACAAAACTTGTACGTGTTATACGAGGGGCAGTATATGATGTTGCTGTTGATGTTCGCAGGGGAAGTGAGACGTTCGGGAAGCATTACGGGACAATTCTGACGGAGGAAAATCACAGGCAGTTCTTGATACCGCGCGGGTTTGCACATGGATTTCTTGTGATTTCTGACACTGCGGAATTCTGCTACAAATGCGATGACTTCTGGCACCCCAACGATGAGGGCGGAATAATCTGGAACGACAGGGACATCAATATATCATGGCCTGAAGTAAATTCACCGCTCATTCTTTCGGACAGAGACAAGGCACTTCCAACGCTGAGGGAGGCAATATTACCGTGAAAATTATCGTAACAGGAGGGGCAGGCTTTATCGGAAGCAACTTCATATTTCACATGCTGAAGTCTCACCCCGAAGACAGAATAATATGCATTGACAAGCTAACATACGCCGGAAACATAAACACTCTGAAGGAAGTTATAGCTCAGGATAGAATATCGTTTTTCAGGCTTGACATCTGCGACCGTGAGAAGATTTACGCGCTTTTCGAGCGTGAGAAGCCCGACATTGTAGTGAACTTTGCGGCGGAGTCTCATGTTGACCGCTCAATCGACAATCCTGGAATTTTCCTGTTCACAAACACTCTTGGGACTGGCGTATTGCTCGATGCCTGCGTGAAGTACGGTATTACGCGCTATCATCAAGTCAGCACCGATGAAGTCTACGGGGATTTGCCGTTAGACCGCACGGATTTGTTCTTCACCGAGAATACTCCCATAAAGACCTCATCGCCCTATTCCGCCTCGAAAGCCGGAGCCGACATGCTTGTACTCGCCTATCACAGGACGTACAATCTTCCCGTAAGCATTTCCCGTTGCTCGAACAATTATGGGCCTTACCATTTCCCCGAAAAGCTAATCCCATTGATGATAATCAACGCTCTTCACGATAAGCCCCTGCCTGTTTATGGTGAGGGTATAAACGTGAGGGATTGGCTTTATGTTGAGGATCACTGCCGCGCTATCGACATTATTATTCACGATGGTGCTTCCGTTGGGGAAATCTACAATATTGGCGGGCACAACGAAATGCGTAACATAGACATCGTGAAGCTGATATGCCATGAGCTTGGGAAGCCTGAGAGCCTCATACATTTTGTTACGGACAGGAAGGGTCATGACCTGAGATACGCTATTGACCCCGCGAAGATATATTTGCGTTTAGGCTGGCGGCCTGAGACGAGGTTTGCTGAGGGCATAAAGAAGACTATTCGATGGTATCTTGAGAATGAAGAATGGTGGCGGCCATTGGTGAAGTAAGTGTGGCTCAAAGATTGCTCTGATGATGGCTAATTTTCCTCCTGTTCATCGCGGAATGGGGGGAAATTTTTTTATCAAAACGCGCAAGAAGACTCCAACCTCTTTAGGTGGAAAATGAATTGCGCTAAGTTAACTGAAGTGTGCTATAATTTTCCATATTGAATAACTGGAATAACTGAAATTCCGACAACAAAATGTAGTAAGAAGTGGTACCTACGGTGCGTAGGAAACTTTGGCTTCGAGCCATAAACGCCTTTGGAGAGGTCGTAAGACGGAAACAGAAATGTTGCAACGCTGACCTCGTAGAATTAGGAAGCTGCCATTTCTGCAAGTGGCGGTAGTTCATGCAGGTATAATTACTCTCATAATCAGCAGGGAGTGAAATACTTGACCGGAGAAGAGAAACAGCAGGTACAGAATTTAATCAACGCCAGAACGAAATTACTGACCGAAAAGACATTACGACAGGACGAACAGATACGCGCGCTCAATAACAGGATAATCACGCTCAACGCAGAAATTCAGGAACGGGACACGGAGATTGACGGCCTCAAAACCCAGCTCGAACAGTCGCAGGAGCAGAACCGAAAACTCCTCGCACTTGTTCAGACAGGCCCCGCAAAACCTGAACCCATAATCCCAGAACAAAAACAGAAGCCCAATTACCTGTTATCACTCCTGCGCCAGCATTTCGGGTTTGACGCTTTCAGGCCGGGACAAGAAGAGATAACCGACGCTTTACTGTCTGGACGCGATGTCTTCTGCTCAATGCCTGATGGTTACGGCAGGAGCATTTGCTGGAGGCTTCCCGCACTGTTGATGCCTGGAATTACACTCGCAGTTACTCCAGAGGACGCTGAAACGGTGAAGGACGATGTACATTCGGAGACTTTGACGGCCTCGCTCACTCCCTCAAAGAGGCGCGAAGTTCTCCGCAAGGCAAGGAACGGAACATGCAAGATACTCTACGCAACAATGGCACAGCTCCAGGAACCCGACACACTAAACGCCCTCAAAAAAGCCGAACTCTCAATGACCGCCATAATCTCGCGATGGGGAACTCAACATGGCCTCGAAAACTGGAGAGCCTTCATGTCGTCCATCACTCCGAGACGCGTAACTACAGGGATATTTGCGGACGCAACAAGTCCGGCACTGAGGCAGGAGTTAATGAAGCTGACAGACCTTCACTCACCCCTGAAGATAGCAACTGGTTTCATAAGGCAAGATGAAGTTTTCACGTTAATTCGGACGGAGAACAAACCCGCAACATTACACGAGATTATTGCGCAGAAGAAGGATATTCCTGGCGTTATATACTGCTCGACACCAGAAGAATGCTGGAAGGTTCGCGAATCATTGCAGGATATTGAGGACTTTGACGAGAGGATTACGGTAATACCTGCGCTGCTTTACAGGGACATTCTCAGAAAGAACGCTAGATTTACGGTACATTACAATGTTCCCGGCACTCCCGGAGATTTCACACAGCAGGTGAACGCGGCAATGCATGACGGCTCAAAGTCTGAGAGCATAATCCTTTATTCCCGCAGCGAGCTTAGGAACGCTGACCGTTCGTCAATATCTTTATGCGAGGCAAAGAACCCTAAAGATTTCATGATGTCATATTTGGGTGAGGACGATAAATTTTCTGGTCTTATCGCAAAGCCTGATGATGAACAGCAGGGCAACACTAAGATTTCGCCCGATGATGTCTCGGACTTCGATTTCGGGAACGCAAACGAAGCTCAGAAGGAAGCAATAACCTCTACAAACGGCCCGCTCCTGATAATTGCCGGGCCTGGAACAGGAAAGACATTTACTCTTGTACAGCGTA
The DNA here is from genome assembly GCA_937892105.1 of uncultured Fretibacterium sp. The sequence goes on from CALAUZ010000299.1 coordinate 34,261, forward strand.
CAGTGTTCATGATACAGAAGAAGCGCATAAATCCCGCAAACATAATGCTTGCTACCTTCACCGACAAGGCAGCCGGAGAGCTGATCACCAGAATAACCGAAGAATTATCCATGCGGAATATTACGGCTGATACCGGCTCAATGTATTCTGGAACGTTCCATGTGATATGTGAGCGGATATTGAAGGAGTATGCGGATTTTACGGGGCGGAAAAAGAACTTCAGGATACTTGATGAGTTTGACCAGGCGTATATGATAATGCAGAACATAAAGCGTTTCACGGATATTGCCGGAATTTCGTCGGCCCTGAAGACTCTGGGGAAATGGGCAAATTCCTGCGAACTCAGGGACTACATCAACGCTCTTTCGGAGGAACTTGCTGACCCTGAAGAATTATTGCGCGACACTAACCCCGCTGTAAAAGCGTTAGGCCATGCGATGAAGATACATGATGAGATACTTGCGGAGAGTAATTCGCTGAGTTATTCGGCAATGCTTGTTGAGACGTATAAGCTGCTCAGGGATAATCCAGAAATTCTCGATGACTTGCAGGCAAAAATCAAATACATCATGGTAGACGAGTACCAGGACACAAATTACGTTCAGGAACAACTGGCTTTCATCATTGCGGGTGAAAACAGGAATATATGCGCTGCCGGTGATGATGACCAGAGCATATACCGTTTCAGGGGAGCTGCGGTTAGGAACATTCTGGAATTTCCAGGACGTTTCGGTAAGAATGAATGCCGGATAGTGAGGCTTATGCTGAACTACAGATCCAGACCGGGCATAATAGATTTCTTCACCGGGTGGATAAACAATACGGGAAAATTCTTTGCGTGGGACGACTTCAGGCACGCCAAGAAGCTGGAAGCGTACAGAGCTTCGGGCGAAACACCTTCAGTCATGAGGCTTGCTGGTCTGAACGATACGGTTGAATGGCACGAGAAGATACTTCACTTCATCGAGGCACTAAAGAGGTCTGGAAAGCTCACGGATTACAGCCAGATAGCGTTTCTGTTCAGATCCGTTAAGTCTGCGGACGCTAAGGCGTTATCGCAGTACCTTGAGGAACATAACATAAGCGTATATTCCCCGCGTTCAAACATGTTTTTCCAGCGAGGTGAAGTGCAGTTTGCTTTAGGGTGTTTAATCTCAATGTTCCCTGAATATCTGAAGCTGCTTACTTCCGGAGGCTTCATCTTTCAGGGCAGAGAACCAGGTTACATAATGTATTACAAGGGCTGTTTACAGAACGTGAAGAAGTACATCGACAAACCGTCATATTCTGCCCTCAAAAAATGGCTGGTTAAGAAGCGTGAGGCTCACAAGAATTTGCAGGGTTATGCCGGCTGTACATTCTCCGACATTTTATACGAACTGTTTGCGTTTCTGCCGTTCAACCACGCTCTTGACGCAGACATCAACGGGACAGTAAAAGACATAAGGCCTGCCCGTAATTTGTCTCGTCTTGTGCAGGTGATAAGGAAGTTTGAACACAGCTACAACATCAGCAACCTTCACGCTAAGTACATGAATAACCAGTTCCAGATGATGATGAATATATACCTGCGTTTCATGGTTGATGATGGAATGGACGAGTACGAGGGCGAAAACGGCGGTACACCTGCGGGACATGTAGCATTCATGACGGTACATCAGGCGAAGGGTATGGAGTTCCCGATAGTATTTGCGGACTCATTATGGGCACAGCCTTCCGCGAACATCAACAACGACCGTAACAATGAGCTTATGCGGGACATTTCAAGGAAGTACTACAGGAGGCCGGAATTTGAGCCTTCAGACAGGATAAAGTATTTTGATTTCTGGAGGCTTTACTACACGGCGTTTTCGAGGGCACAGGATATGCTTGTACTGACGTGCAGGGAGAACAGGAGTACTCCTAGTGAATATTTTGAGGCGGCATATAACAGTCTTGATGATGCTGACGAGACATTGAGGCTTTCGGAACTTGATATTACCCCAGCGAAAGGTTCCGGCCTGCGTAACACGTATTCATTCACATCGGACATACTGACATACGAGATATGCCCAATGCAGTACAAGTTTTTCCGCGAACTTGAATTTATGCCCGGACGTTCACAGGCAACGTTTATGGGAACGCTGGTTCATGCGGTTCTTGAGGATATACACAGGGCTGTAATAAACCATGAGGAGAGCAGGATAACGGAGCAGAACATAACATCATGGTTTGAGGCTGAATACGAACATTTATCGCGCAATCAGCAGTCGTGGCTGTCGAAATCGGCGAGGGATACAGCGTTAGGGCAGGTAATGCGTTATGTACAGCGTCAGGGCAGCGACTGGTCATCAATACGCAAGTCGGAATATGAAGTTAAGGCTGTGCGCGGAAACTATATACTTGAAGGAAGGATAGACTTAATCTCGATACGTGATGGGGAGACGGAGATAATAGACTTCAAATCCGGGCCGAAACCCAACATCAACATTAACAGGGACAGGGAACGCCTTGAAGTATACCGGCGACAGGTGTTTGCATACGCATGGTTAGTTGAGCATTCATCTGGGCTTAGGGTGAACAGAATGAAGATATACTATACAGGCGATACATCGGGAAGCCCTGAGATACTATATCAATATGATACTGACGAAGCGGAAAGGATAATGCAGGGGTTTGACGACACAGTAGGCAGGATAATGCGCAAAGATTTTGAACATCAAGCCCCCGACATGGAACTTTGCAAAGAATGCGTATTCAGACATTATTGCGGAAGAGAATAATTACTGTTATTACTGAGAGTAAACTTCCTTCCTGAAATTCAGAGTGAAATCGTATATTGCGCCGGTATTCCTGTACAATGCCGAAGTTGCACCCTGATAACGCACCTGCATAAGTGTATCAGACGATAAGACTTTGACGTTCAGCAATACTTTTTTGTCGCCGCTTCCGACTTCAAGCCTCCAGCTGTCTTTTCCCTGATGTTCCATTGTTGCTAGTTCCGAATTGAAATCGAGGTCAAGCGATACGGTTTTCCCACCATTAAGGCTGTAATACGTATCCCCGCTGGTATACGTTCCGAACCAACTCTGATTGCTGGTAACGAGTGAAGTACCTACGCTGCCTTTAATGTCAGTACTCTCGAAATCGAGCCTTGCGGAATACAGCCTGAAACTGAAAGCAGAATTTGCAGTATCGAAAGTATAAGCATCATTAAGCGCGTGCCATCTTCCCTCAAGGAAAGTTTCCATGTTATAAGTATCGGGGTAATCATTTGGCAGCCCCTGAGACTGTGTATCGCCGCTGTTTTCGCTGTCAGGACTGTCCATGCTTCCGCCTCCGCCTCCGCAGCCTGAAGCCATAAAAACGCATAACGCCATCACGAAAAGCATACTCCATGTCTGAAATCTGCGCATAATCATCTACTCGTCCTTTCATGATTTATGTATTATGAACATAGGTATTATAGCAGAGTATTTTGCGGTGTCATTAAGATGGGAAACGAACAACGTGCAATGGAGGAACAATTAGGACAAAAATAAAGCCTCAGAGTTCATATTTACCCCTGAAGCTGTCATATTCGTCATTGGAGCGGAAGACGGGATTTGAACCCGCGACCC